>JAUWLK010000050.1 GCA_030613745.1 Flavobacteriaceae bacterium
TATTTATTTGATGTAGGGTTTCAATTGAGTTACACAGCAGTTTTTTCTATCGTTTGGATGCAACCCTATTTTAGTAATTTATGGAAACCCAGATATAAAATCATCAATTATTTTTGGCAATTATTAACTGTTTCATTTGCTGCACAATTAGGAATATTACCTTTAAGTTTATTTTATTTTCATCAATTTCCAAGTTTGTTTTTTATTTCAAGTTTGGTGATAATACCTTTTTTAGGAATTATTTTAGGAGTAGGTTTTCTAGTTATAATTTTAGCATTGTTAAATTTTTTACCTCAATTTTTGGCAACTTTTTATGGAGCCGTTATAAAAACAATGAATGATTTCGTGACTTTTATTTCGCATCAAGAAGCGTTTGTTTTTCAAGACATTTCATTTTCACTTTTATTAATGATTTTATTTTATGTGTTATTAATAAGTACAATGAATTGGTTAGAAACCAAATCAATAAAAAATTTATATTTTGTTTTAATTTCAATTTCTATGGTTCAAATAAATCTAGTCTATGAAAAATTTAAAATTCAAAACACTAATGAATTTATTGTATTTCATCAATCTAAAAACTCAATTTTTGGAAATAGAAAAGGTGATGAACTAACAATTTATCGTACACAAGATAGTATAATAAGCAAGAGATACTCACCAATTAGTTCTTATAAAAGAGGCTTGTCAAATCTTGATGTTCAACAAAAATCATCTATAAAAAATATTTTAAAAATCAATTCAAAAAAAGTGCTAATTATTGATAGTTTAGGAGTTTATGATAATTTAAACTATAATTCAGAAACGGTAATATTAATTCAGTCTCCAAAAATTAATTTTGAAAGAATGATTCAAAATACCCAACCAAAATTGATAATAGCTGATGGTTCAAATTATAAAAGTTATGTAAGATTATGGCAAAAAACATGTGAAAACAGTGAGATTTATTTTCATAATACTTCAAAAAAAGGAGCTTATGAATACCATTATTAACCTTTGTCTCCTACAATTTTATGTATATTTGCTCGTTTAAAAATTTGAAGAAAAGATTAAAATTTAAAAATATATTTCATGAAAATTATTGTGCCCATGGCAGGAATTGGATCTCGTTTGAGACCACATACTTTAACAATTCCAAAACCATTAACTTTATTAGCAGGAAAACCTATTGTGCAAAGATTGGTTGAAGATATTGTAAAAGTTGTTGATCAAAAAGTAGATGAAATAGCTTTTGTAATCGGACCTTCTTTTCCAAAAGATACTGAAGAAAAATTAATAAAAATTGCTAAAAATTTAAATGCAGTTGGTAAAGTTTTTGTTCAAGAACAAGCTTTAGGTACCGCTCATGCAATTCAATGTGCAAAAGAATCACTTAACGGATCTTGTGTTGTAGCTTTTGCAGACACTTTATTTAAAGCTGATTTTACTTTAGATGCTGGTGTTGATGGTGCAATTTGGGTAAAACAAGTTGAAGAACCAAGTGCTTACGGTGTTGTGAAATTAGATAATGGAATTATTACTGATTTTGTTGAAAAACCAGAAGAATTTGTATCAGATTTAGCAATTATTGGTATTTATTATTTTAAAAAAGGAGAAAATTTACGTGATGAAATACAATATTTGTTAGATAATAATATTACTGAAAAAGGAGAATTTCAATTGACCAATGCCTTAGAAAATATGAAGCAAAAAGGATTGAAATTTGTTCCAGGAAAAGTTGATGAATGGATGGATTGTGGCAACAAAGATATTACTGTTGAAACCAACGGCAAAGTTTTGCAATTTGCTTATGAAGAAGGGCAAAATTTAGTTTCCAATTCTGTAGTTTTAGATAATTCAAAAATAATTGAACCATGTTATATTGGTGAAAATGTAATTTTAAAAAATACAACTATTGGTCCGAATGTTTCATTAGGGGATAATTGTTTAGTTGAAAATTCGACAATTGAAAATTCATTAATACAAACCAATACAACAATTAAAAATGCAAGATTAATGAAAGCAATGATTGGAAATCATGCTTATTTTGATGGAGAATTTACTTCAGTTAGCATTGGTGATTATTCAATTTTAAATTAAAATTTGTTCAAAAAAATAAAAGATATTGTTATTTGGATAGGAATTTTTTTAATTCCGATTTCTTTACTTGCTCAAGAAGATGTAGCTTCAAAGGAGGCGATGCTTATTGAACAGGAGAATATAAATTTTCAAACTTTCTTTTTTGAATCTTTAAAGCAAAAAGCCATCGGTAATTATGATAAGGCAATTTATGCTTTAGAAGCTTGTAATAATATTAATAAAGAAAGTATCGCTATTTTATTTGAGTTGTCAAAAAACCATTTTTTATTAAATAAATATACAGAAGCTGAATATTATATTTTAAAAGGCTTAGAAATAGAACCTTTAAATATATATATGCTTAGGTATTTAAAAGAGATTAAAACCAAAAAAAATGACTATAAAGGAGCTATAAATATTCAACAAAAAATAGTTGCAATAAATCCAAGTGAAGAAGCAGATTTGGTGATTTTATATATTAAGTCTGGCGAGATAGAAAAAGCAATATCAGTTATTAAAAAATTAGATAAAAAGGATAATTTACCATCGCATTTGGTTGCTTTAAAAGAGTCACTAATTAAAACAACACATGTTATTAATGAAAAGAGTAATAGTGTTTTTAATGATCAACCAAAAAGTAAAATAGAATTATTAAAAGACAATTATAATTTAAAAAAAGACTTTAATTCTTTAAAATTGGTTTTGGAAAGAGAATTAAAGACCAAACAATATCTAAATTTATTAAAAGACAGTAAAGAAGCTGTGAGCTTATATCCGGCACAACCGTATGTTTATTTAATGAATGGTGTTGCATTAAATAGTTTACGTAAATATAAAGAAGCAATAATAAAATTAGAAATTGGTTTAGAATTTATAGTTGATGATAATAAAATGGAAGCTCAATTTATGGAACAGTTAAGTTTGAGTTATAAAGGATTAGGACAAAATAAAACAGCAACATCCTATTATAAAAAAGTATTAGATTTGCGAAAACAAATAAAAATAAAACATGATTAAAAAAGGCATATTTTTAATTGTCATTTTAACATTAATAACCTCCTGCAAAAGTGCTAAGATTGCCGATTCTAATATAACAAATCTTTCTGCAAAAAAGATTATCAAAAAACACTATAAAGTTGGGTTTGATAAAGAAAGTATTAGAGCTAATTTATTAGTAAAATATAAAGGAAAAGCAGATTTACCAAAATTAAAAGCTTCTTTAAGAATGGTAAAAGACTCAATAATTTGGTTGAGTTTTACAAAAATTGGTTTTCCAATTGCAAAAATTATGATTACACCAGAAAGAGTTCGGTTTTATGAAAAAATTTCAAAAACATACTTTGATGGAAATTTTGAATTGATAAGTAAGTCGCTGGGTACAGATTTTGATTTTCAAAAAATTCAAAACTTATTTATTGGAGAAGCTCTGATGAATTTAAAAGACAAAAAATATTTAGTACAAATTCAACAAAATTTATATGAGTTAAAACCAAAAAAAAGTAATGAATTATTTGATATATATTTTTGGATCAATCCTTATAATTTTAAATTGATTAAAGAAGAAATTCAGCATTCATCAAATAAAAACCAAAGATTAACGATTAAATATGATGTTTTTACAGAAATGAATAAAAGTTTATTTCCAACAGGTTTTGAAATCAAAGCAGTTGATAAAAAAAGAAAAACAGTTATTGATGTTAAATATAAAAATGTAATCTTTGACACAACAATGAGGTTTCCTTTTAAAATCCCGAAATCGTATAAAAAAATTGAATTGAAATGAGTTTTTCTCTGAAAACAAATATGAAAATAAAGCAATTAATTAGCATATTGGGTGATTTTCAATATTTTAATATTTTACTTTTAATGGTCTTATTTATTTCCTTTTCTACATCAGCACAAAGCAGAAAAGAGTTAGAAAAACAACGAATTAAACTTCAAAATGAAATAAAAGAAATCAATACATTACTTTTTAAGTCACAAGAAAAAGAAAAAAATTTACTTTCTGATTTGTCAGATCTAAATAAACGAATTGATGTTAGAACAAAGCTGATTTCAACTATAAATAAAGAAACAAAACAACTTTCAAAAGAGATAAACGAAAACGAAAAAGAAGAAAAACAATTGCTTAACAGTTTAGATATTTTAAAAAGAGATTATGCCAATATGGTAGTCCAGTCCTATAAAAGCAAAACCAAACAAAGTAGATTGATGTTTATTTTCTCTTCTGACGATTTTTTACAAGCATATAAAAGAATTCAATATATAAAACAATATGCTAATTATCGTGCCAAGCAAGGAGAAGAAATTACAGTTGAAACTGTAAAATTGCAAAATTTAAACGATTATTTAAAAGAAATTAAAGCTGAAAAAGAAACCCTTTTGATTGTAAATCGAAAAGAAAAGGACAGTATAAATAAAGAAAAAATTTCGCAGGAAAGTATAGTTAAATCGATTAAAAAGAAAGAAAAAAAGTATGTTGCTCAAATAAATAAAAAACAAAGAGATGAAAGAGCAATTGATAAAAAAATTGAAAAGTTAATTAGAGAAGCAATTGCAAAATCAAAGAAAAAAACAAACTTAAAGAGTTCAGGTTTTGCTTTAACTCCGGAAGCTAAAAAGTTAGAAAAAGATTTTGTATCTAATAAAGGGAAATTACCTTCGCCTGTTAAACGAGGGATAGTTGTTAGACATTTTGGAAAGCAAGCACACCCTACTTTAAAAGGAATTACTATTGAAAGCAATGGAGTGTTTTATGCTACTGAAAAAAATGCAAACGCACGTGTTATTTTTAATGGTAAAGTATTGGCAATTCAGGTTTTACCCGGTAAAAAGAAAGCTGTTTTGGTACAACACGGGAGTTATATATCAGTTTATAAAAATTTAGATAATGTAACTGTAAAAAAAGGAGATATTGTTACTACAAAACAAGAAATTGGAAAAATACATACCAATAAAACTACAGGAAAAACTATTTTAGCATTTGTTCTTTTTAAAGAAGTTAATCGCCAAAACCCAGAAGAATGGGTGTTTAAAATTTAATTCATTTCACTTAAGAAAATAACGCAAAACAATCTATAAATATTCCTTTTTTTGTAGATTTGGAATTAAGATTCTTTAATTTTCTAAATATTCCGAATATAATGCGCTACAGTTCAAATTTCAAATTTATTTTAGCTTTTTTTATGATTTCTTTATTTTTTATCCAATGTGATAAAGAACAAATCTCAAAACCTATTGATTCTGGTTTTACCGGATATATTTCAGCATTTACAAGCGGAGTTATCAGTAAAAAATCAACTATAAAAATACGCTTAACCGAAGCGCATAACGAAGCAAAAATTAATGAACAAATTAGTGATGACTTATTTGAATTTACACCAAATATTGATGGGAATGCTTTTTGGTTAGATAGTCAAACTATTGAATTTAGACCTTCAGAAAAATTGCCATCAGGAAAGATGTTTGAAGCAGAATTTTATCTGTCAAAACTAATTTCTGTTCCTAAAAAACTAAAAACTTTAGAGTTTCAATTTCAAGTTTTAAAACAAGCAGTTGATGTTGATTTTTTAGGAATGGAAGCCATTGATCAACAAGATTTAAAGTGGCAACTAATTAACGGTAGTGTATTAACTTATGATTATGCGGAAAGTGATAATATTGAAAATTCATTTATGGCTTTGCAAAATGGTAAAGAATTATCTGTAAGATGGGAACACAATACAGAGGGGAAAAAACATCAATTTGTTATAGATAGTGTAAAAAGAGCAGAAAACAGAAACCAAGTTATATTACAGTGGAAAGGGAAATTATTGGGCTTTGACAAAGAAAGCGAAAAAGTTTTTGAGGTTCCGCCTTTAGGCGAATTTAAAGTTTTAGATATTAAAATAACGCAACAACCTGAACAATTTGTAACTATTTATTTTTCTGACCCTATCCATCAAAAACAAGATTTAGAAGGGTTAATTTATTTACAATCTGGCGCCAAACTCAAAATGATAAGGGAAACGAATGCGGTTAAAATATACCCTGTTTCTCGTCAAAAAGGCGAAGTTATACTTAAAGTGGCTAATGGTGTTAAAAACACAATGGGCTACCAATTAATGGAGGCTTTTGAAAGTAAAATCACCTTTACAAGCGTAAAACCAGCTGTTGAATTATTAGGAAAAGGAGTAATTATGCCAAGCACAAACGGTTTAATTTTTCCGTTTAAAGCTGTAAATCTAAATGCGGTTAATGTTAAAATTGTTAAAGTTTTTGAAAAAAATATCGCTCAGTTTTTACAGGTAAACCCGTTTGATGGTAATAGAGAAATGAAACGTGTTGGAAGAATTGTTTTTAAAGGAGAAATTGATTTAAAATCAGATAAACCTATAAATTATGAAAGCTGGAACCCTTTTTCTATTGATTTATCTAAATTGATAGATACTGAACCAGGTACCATTTATAGGGTTAGTTTAAGTTTTAATAAAAGCCAATCTTTATATCCGTGTGAAGAAAATTCAAATGAGAATGGAGATAACTCTTTTTTTGGTGAAGATAAAGAAATAGCTTCGTATGATAATCCGTCTGATTACTATTATTATGACGATGATTATTACTACAACGATAATTATAATTATCAGGATAAAGACAATCCCTGTAAACCGACTTATTACATGGTTTCAGAAAGATTTATTTCTAAAAATATTTTTGCATCTGACTTGGGTATTATTGCAAAAAGTGGATATGGAAATACAATGACCATTACAATAACCGACCTTAAAACAACCACACCAATTTCTGGAGTTGAGGTTGAAATTTATAATTTTCAACAACAAATAATAGATAAACAAACTACCGATAAAGATGGCTTTTTACGAGTTGATCTAAAGAAAAAACCATTTTTGTTGATTGCAAAAAAAGACAAACAAATAGGGTATTTAAAGCTAGATGATGGTTCTGCGCTTTCTTTGAGTATGTTTGATATTGGCGGACAAAAAATTGAAAAAGGAGTCAAAGGTTTTGTTTTTGGCGAAAGAGGTGTTTGGAGACCTGGAGATTCAATATTTCTTTCTTTTCTTTTAGAAGATAAAAACAAAGTTATTCCTAAAAATCACCCCGTAGCATTTGAGTTATATACACCTCAAAATCAATTGTATGAAAGAAAAATTAAAACAACATCGTTAAATGGTTTTTATGATTTTAGAACTGCTACTTCAAAAGATGCTCCTACAGGAAACTGGAGAACAAAAATTAAATTAGGAGGCTCAGTTTTTGAAAAAGTTTTAAAAATTGAAGCTATAAAACCAAATAGATTAAAAATAAATCTTGATTTCCATAAACCTTTTTTATCTGATAATAAAAAATCAAAAGGAGATTTAGAAGTAAAATGGCTACATGGCGCTGTTGCGGGAAATCTCAAAGCAGATATTGAACTTAATTTAACAAAAGGAAGCACTGTATTTAAAGAATTTAAAGGTTATGTTTTTGATGATCCTTCTAAAGAATTTATGTCTGAAGAGAAAATAATTTTTGACGGAAAATTAGATGTAAACGGAAAAGCAATTGTAAAACCTGATTTTCAAGTGCAAAAAAATGCTCCAGGCATGTTAAATGCCCATTTTAAAATTCGAGCATTTGAAAAAGGTGGTGATTTTTCAATTAATAGTATGAATATTTCTTATTCGCCTTACCGAGGTTATGTTGGTTTAAAAGTCCCAAAAGGAAGCGGTTGGAACGGAGCGCTTTATTCTAACGAGAGTAATTTAATTCCTATTGTTACGGTTGATGAAAGTGGAAAATTAATAGATAGAAAAAATCTAAAAATTGAAATTTATGATGTGTACTGGCGATGGTGGTGGGAAAGAGCCGATGAAGACAATCTTTCAAGATATGTTGCAAATCGCAATAAAAACTTAATCAAAACCGCAACAATAAGTACCAAAAAAGGTAAAGCAATGTATGAGCTTAACCTTGGCGGAAATTATTACGGTAGAAAATTTATTCGCATAATTGATCCTGTTACTGGTCATAGTTCAGGACAAACATTTTATGTTACTTACAAAGGTTGGTGGGATAATGGTGGTAGTGAAAACCCTGGTGGAGCAGAAATGTTGACTTTTACCACAGACAAAAAAACCTATCAGGTTGGTGAAAAAATAAAGGTGAATATACCTACTTCTAAGCAAGGAAGAACTTTGGTAAGTGTTGAATCAGGCTCTAAAATTTTAAAAACTTTTTGGGTAAATATGGACGAAGGTCAGAATAGTTTTGAAATAGAAGCAACTAAAGAAATGACTCCAAATATATTTTTCAACCTTACACTTATTCAACCACATAATAATGTGAAAAATGATTTACCAATAAGACTTTACGGAGTACAAGGTGTAACTATTGAAAATAAAGAATCACATTTGGAACCTGTAATTTCTATGTTGGATGTTTTAAAACCTGAACAAAAATTTACAGTAAAAATAAGTGAAACTAAAGGTAAAAAAATGACTTATTCTTTGGCTGTGGTAGATGATGGGTTATTGGATTTAACCAGATTTAGAACTCCAAAACCATGGCAACATTTTAATGCAAAAGAGGCGTTAAGCGTTAAAACTTGGGATATGTACAAATATGTAATGGGTGCTTTTACTGGTGAAATGGCAGGTTTACTTGCTTTAGGTGGTGATGAATACATTAATAAAAGTGGTAGCGCAAAGGCAAATAGATTTAAACCTGTTGTAAAATTTTTAGGACCATTTGAATTATCTGCTAAAGGGAAAAATACACATACCATAAGTATGCCGAATTATGTTGGTTCAGTTAGAACTATGGTGATTGCAAAAAATGAAAATGCTTATGGTTCTGCCGAAAAAACAACTGCTGTTAAAATGCCTCTTATGGTTTTAGCAACTTTACCTAGAGTTGTTGGTCCGGGAGAAAAAGTAGAATTACCTGTTACCATTTTTGCTATGGATAAAAAAGTAAAAAATGTTACGGTTACTATTCAAACAAACGGTTTATTGCTTAATAACGAACAAAAAAGTAAGTCTGTTCATTTTTCTCAAGTAGGAGACAAAGTGGTGAGTTTTAATTTAGATGTTGCCAAGAAATTAGGCATCGCAAAAGTAAAAATTATAGCAAAAAGTGGTTCAGAAAAAGCAGTTTACGATATTGAATTAGATGTTAGAGCGCCAAACCCAAGAATTACTGATGTAATAGGTGCTGTTATTGAACCTGGTGAAACTTGGCAAAATAATTACACGCCAATTGGTATGTCGGGCACAAATAAAGGGGTTGTTGAGGTTTCAACAATTCCTTCGTTAAAATTAGAAGAGCGATTACAATATTTAATTAGTTATCCACACGGTTGTATTGAACAAACGACTTCTTCTGTTTTTCCTCAACTATTTTTAAACAATCTTTTGGAACTAAACAAAGAAGAAAAAAGTAAAATTGAAGGAAATGTAAAAGCTGCTATTCATAAAATGAGATCTTTTCAGATAAATTCTGGGGGATTATCTTATTGGCCTGGTGAACAAAATACGGCAAGTGATTGGGGAACAAATTATGCTGGTCATTTTATGCTAGAAGCTAAAGCGAAAGGTTATAGCTTACCTGCTGGATTTTTAACAAACTGGATTAAATTTCAAAGACAAAGAGCTAATAGTTGGACTTCAGATAGAGGCCATTCCTATTCAAGTAATCAATTAACACAAGCGTATAGATTATACACACTTGCCTTGGCAAAAAAACCAGTTTTAGGAGCAATGAATAGATTGAGATCATTAAAAAACTTGTCTCTTCAAGCAAAATGGCGACTAGCTGCTGCATATTATTTGATTGGAAAAAAGAAAACTGCCGAAAGTTTAATTTCTAATCAATCTACCAATATAAAAGCCTATAATGAGCTTTCTTATTCTTATGGTAGTGATGTAAGAGATAAAGCCATGATTTTAGAAACATTAACCATGCTTAACAGAAAAAATGAAGCGAAAAATATTCTAGATGAATTGGCAAAAAGCATGTCTTCAAACCGATGGTATAGCACACAAACAACTGCTTATACTTTACTTGCAGTAGCTAAATTTATTGGTGATGCCGATGAATCGGAGCAAAAGATAAGTTATCAATACATGCTTAATGATAAGTTAAAAAAGATAGATCAACAAGTACCTATTTCTCAAATTAATTTAGGTATTAAAGGAAGTAATTCAGGAACAATATCAATTAAAAACACAGGTAATAAAACCTTATTTATCAAACAACAACTAGAAGGTATTCCGTCTGTTGGCGATAAAACAAATGCAGAGAATAATCTTAAAATGTCTGTAAAATATTTAACCTTAGGTGGTAAAGAAATCAATCCTACAACTTTAGATCAAGGAACTGATTTTATGGCAGAAGTTCAAATAACACATTCTGGAATTAGAGGTGATTATAAGGAAATGGCGTTAACACAAATTTTTCCTTCAGGATGGGAAATAAGAAATTTAAGAATGGATGAGGTTGAAAGTGATAAAATGGCCGACCAACCTACATATCAAGATATTAGAGATGATAGAGTGCTGACTTATTTTGACTTAAACCGCAGCACAAAAAAGATTTTTAGAGTGCTTTTAAACGCTACTTATTTAGGCGAATATTATTTGCCAACTGTTTCTTGTGAAGCAATGTATGATAATGACATTAGCGCTAGAAAATCTGGAAAATGGGTTAAGGTTGTTAAGCCTGGAGGAGATAATAAATAGGAAAAGAAAAATCATATATAAATTATAGGTTAATAAAAATTTTAGAAAAAAAATAGAGAAATATTTGATTGTTAAGTTTCATGCTAAAATCTTTTAAAAATTACAAAAGAAAATTCTTCTATTCTATCGGGATTGTATTGATAATTTGGTTTTACTTTTGCTTGCCTAATCCATTATTTAAAACACCTACAAGTACAGTTTTAGAAGATAATAAAGGGAAATTACTGGTAGCTAAAATTGCCGATGACGGTCAGTGGAGGTTTCCTGAGTCAGATTCAATACCAGATAAGTTTATAAAATCTATCACCTATTTTGAAGATGAATATTTTTACTACCATCCAGGGTTTAACCCTATTTCAATTTTTAGAGCTTTTAAACAAAATATAGCAGCAGGTAAAGTAGTAAGCGGTGCAAGTACTATTTCTATGCAAACCATTCGCTTATCAAGAAGAGGAAAGCCAAGAAATGTATTTGAAAAAATTATTGAAATATTTCAAGCCATGCGAATGGAAATTTCTTACAATAAAAATGAAATTATAAATCTTTATGCTTCACATGCACCTTTTGGCGGAAATGTGGTTGGTTTAGAAGCTGCCTCATGGAGATATTTTGGCAGAAAACCTTCTCAATTATCTTGGGGAGAAATAAGCACTTTGGCAGTTTTACCAAATGCACCATCACTAATTTATCCTGGTAAAAATCAAGTCAAATTAAAGTTAAAAAGAAACCGATTATTAGATAAATTAAATCAAAAAGGAGTAATTGATAAAGAAACCTGTGATTTAGCAAAATCAGAGCCTTTGCCCCAAAAACCGCATGCAATTCCTCAAATAACACCACATTTATTAAATAGAGCAATTAAAGAAGGTAATAAAGGCAAACGAATTATTACCACCATTGATTACACGCTGCAAAAAAAAGTAAATAAAATTGTAAGCAATTACCACAGTGTTTTAAGTCAGAATGAAATTCACAACATTGCTATTTTGATATTAGATGTTGAAAAAGGTACCGTTTTATCGTATGTTGGAAACACCAATTGCAATCATGAAAATTCAGGAAAAGATGTTGATATTATCACTTCACCCAGAAGTACTGGCAGTATTTTAAAGCCTTTTTTGTACACTTTTATGTTGCAAGACGGAGCTATTTTGCCCAATACATTAATTGCTGATATTCCAACACAAATTGCCGGTTTTTCACCCAAAAATTTCGCTAAATCTTATGACGGAGCAGTTCATGCCAGTGAGGCTTTGGCAAAATCTTTAAATATTCCTGCGGTAAAAATGTTACAAGATTATAGTATTGAAAAGTTTTATGCCAATTTAAAAAAACTTAATTTACACACTATAAATCAGCCTGCTAGTCATTACGGTTTGTCTATTATTTTAGGTGGTGCAGAAGCTACTTTGTGGGATTTATCTAATGCTTATATGCGTATGTCACAAACTTTAAATGATACTAATGTTTTCGCTTTCGCGGAATTTATTAAAGGTAAAAATGATGATATTAAAAAGATAGAAAACAAAAATTCACCATTTAGCTCTGGAGCCTTATGGAGCACATTTGAAGCGCTTACCACATTAAACCGACCCTTACAAGAAGTGGGTTGGCAAGAATTTCAATCTTCACAAAAAATAGCTTGGAAAACAGGAACAAGTTTCGGTCATAGAGACGCTTGGTCTATTGGTATTACTCCAAAACATATTGTAGGAGTATGGGTTGGGAACGCAGACGGAGAGGGAAGACCTGGTTTAACAGGTACAAGTGTTGCAGCGCCAATTTTATTTAAAATATTTAAATACTTGCCTTACAAAACATGGTTTCAAAAACCCGAATGGGATTTAACAAAAGCAAGTGTTTGCAAGCAAAGTGGTTATTTAGCATCTGAAATTTGTGATGAAACCGAAGAAATATTTATTTCTAAAAACGGATTAAAAACTGTGATTTGTCCTTTTCATGTGATAGTAAAATTAGATAATAATAAAAAATTTAGAGTGAACAGTAATTGTTATCCAGTTAGTGAAATGAAACTAGAACCTTGGTTTGTATTGCCACCAATTCAAGAATGGTATTTTAAAAGAAGAAACCCTTTTTATAAAGTTTTACCACCTTTTCAAGCGGGTTGTAATCAAGAAATATTTAAAAATATGGATGTTATTTATCCTAAAAACTTGACCAAAATTTTTATACCTACAGAGTTGGGTGGGTTAAAAGGTAAAGCTATTTTTGAAATTGCTCATCGAAATACAGAAGCTACTATTTTTTGGCATTTAGATAATATTTATATTGGTGAAACAAAAATTATCCATAGAAAAGAAATAAACCCAAGCGTAGGAACTCATAAAATGACTTTGGTAGATAACCAAGGTGAAACTTTAAGTTTTAATTTTGAAATAATGGAATAAACAATATGTTTTTTAAACAAATAATTGAAGAGAAATTATCAGAAAGCATTATAAATATCACTCCCTTATCTGGTGGGGATATCAATGATGTATATAAAATAATTACCAAACAAAACACTTATGTTTTAAAAGTAAATGATAAAAATACTTTTCCAGAAATGTTTAAAAAAGAAAAATTGGGATTAGAAAGCATTTCTATTACAGGAGCGAGAGCACCAAAAGTGATACAAACATTTACAAATTTTAACAACCAATTTTTGATTTTAGAATATATTGATGAGAGATCTATTGCAAATAAATTTTGGAGAAATTTTGCTGTTGATTTAGCAAAACTACACAAA
>JAUWLK010000048.1 GCA_030613745.1 Flavobacteriaceae bacterium
TATTTACCCATTTCGCAGCAATCAGATCAAAATCAGCTAAAGCTAAAACTGGTTTTTCGGTAACTTTCCCCGTTACTTCAATATTATCAACTTCGGTTTTATTCTCTTTCTTAGTGTTATCTGCACAAGAAATACTTAGAGCTAATACGCTTAAAACTATTAGGAATTTTTTCATAATCTATTTTAAATTTAATTGAGGATAAAAATACGAAATTTTAATTTTTTTTTAATCGCTTTATACTGAAATTAAAGGTGTTATATTGTGATTTGTATTAATTCTAAATAAGTAATTAAGACAAATAGCACATCCATTTTAACTAATTAAAAAAATATAATTAGCTTAGAGAAATTTTACTTCATGCAAATCAACATCATAACGATTTTACTAGCCACATTAGGAGTAATTGCTTTTGTTTTATTATTTGTTTATTTTTTTCAAGAAAGATTTATTTTTCAACCGGAAAAATTACCAAAAGATTTTCAATTTCAATACGATAATCAAGTTGTTGAAGAATATCATATTGAAATAGAAAAAGGAGTAAGTATAAACGGATTACATTTTAAAACAAAGAATCCAAAAGGTGTTGTTTTTTATTTAAAAGGAAATACTAAAAGCATCAAAGGTTGGGGAAAATTTGCTGTTGATTTTACATACCATGGTTGGGATGTAATTATGATTGATTATAGAGGCTTTGGTAAAAGCACAGGGAAACGAACTTTGAAAGCAATGCACAATGATGTTCAAAGAGTGTATAACAAAATAAAAAAGAACGTTGCTGAAAAATATATTATCATTTATGGTCGCTCACTAGGTACTGGATTTGCCACTAAATTAGCTTCAGTAAACAACCCCAGATTACTAATTTTAGTTTGCCCGTATTTCAGCATTTTAAATAATATACAACGATATATTCCTTTGCAATCACTTTCATTTGTTGTAAAGTATTCAATGCCTACTTATAAATGGTTAAAATATGTCAACTGTCCTATAAAAATCATTCACGGAACAAGTGATAAAGTTATCCCTTTTAAATCAAGTTTAAAACTCTCAAAAATAAAACCAAAATTGACTCGAATATACCCTATAATTGAAGGAGGTCATAAAAATATACATAATTTTGAATCGTACCATAGAGCTTTAAAAGAGATTTTAAACTCAAAATTACCTGAAACTATTGATAAAGAAAATACAAGCTTGGGTTTTAAAAGAAGTAAACAATCTTAAAAGCAACAGAATTTAATTCATGAGATTATTCGTTAAAATCATTTTATCCATATTAATTTTATATCTTTTCTCTATGCCTTTATTTTATTTTTTTCAAGAAAGATTTATTTTTCAACCTGAAAAACTAGAATCAAATTACAGTTTTTCTTTTCAACAAAATTTTGAAGAAATTAATTTAAAAACGGATGATAACAATAATATAAATGCCCTTTTATTTAAAACTAAAAACCCAAAAGGAGTTATACTTTATTTTCATGGAAACAAGGGAAACCTTGTGCGATGGGGGAAAATAACATCTTATTTTAGTCAATTTAATTATGATGTTTTTGTGATGGATTATCGTTCATATGGGAAAAGCACAGGTAAATTCAATGAAAAATTAATGTATGATGATGCTCAAATATGTTATGATTATCTAAAAGATATTTATACAGAAGACAAAATTACAATTTACGGAAGATCATTAGGCTGCACTTTTGCAGTAAAAACTGCTGCTTTAAATCAATCAAAACAATTAATTTTAGAAGCTCCTTTTTATAATTTATTAGATGTAACAAAATACCATTACCCCTTTTTACCTTTTAAATTTTTATTGAGATATAAATTTAATTCTAATGAATTAATATCAAAAGTTAATTATAAAACAACAATATTTCACGGTACAGAAGATAATGTAGTACCCTATAGTTCAGGAAAGAAATTATTTGAAAAATCAAATAAAAATCGAACTTCATTTGTTACAATTAAAAATGGTACACACCATAATTTAGCTGAATTTAAAAAATATCAAGAAACTATTCTTAGATTATTAAATAAATAGAATTTGATTTAGATCAATTATTAATTGTAGGATTTATGTTACTTTTATTTCATTATATTTAAAACTTATTAAAACAACGCACTATGAGAATATTATATATAATATTTCTAAGCTCAACTTTATTAGCCTCTTGTAACAAAAGCAAAAACGATTATATACCTTTAGTTAATAATTCTTCCATACACCAAGTGAAAATTAAAGAAGTATTACAAGGAGGGGCATACACCTTCATACTAGTAAATGAAAATAATCAGGATTATTGGATGGCTGTTAGTAAAACAGATGCCAAAGTTGAAGACATTGTTTATTACCAAAATGCTTTGGTAATGAATGATTTTCAAAGCAAAGAATTAGACAAAGTATTTGATCAGATTTTGTTTGTGCAAAATATCAGCAAATCACCCCAAATATCAAAACCTATTCCATTAGATTCATTACATCAAAAAGGAAAAAAAGACAACAAATTAAAAGAAGATATTAAAGTTAATCCTGCACCAGGTGGTATTACCATTGGTGAGCTTTTTAAAAACCGTACGAACTATGCTAATAAAAAAGTATTAGTACGAGGGCAAGTTGTTAAGGTTAATAAAAATATCATGGATAGAAATTGGGTACACCTCAAAGATGGTACCAGTGACGAAGGTAAATCTGATCTTACATTTACTACTTTGATAGAAGTGAAAGTGGGTGATATTGTAACCTTTGAGGGAGTAGTAGCCTTGAATAAAGAGTATGGTGCTGGCTATGTTTATCCAATAATTGTTGAAGGAGCTGCCTTAAAATAATCAGCAATAAAAAAGAGGAGTTAAAAGACTCCTCTTTTTTATTGCTTCAGTTTTAGTTTTATACATTATTCAGCTAAAGTTCTTGTATAATTAACAAGAAGCCATTTATCTTCCTCATCTGTAATTTTCTTTTTAAAACTTGGCATATCATCCCTTCCAAAGAAGGTTTTATAATACAAACTTCCGTCTGTTTGATCTTTAAAGGACCCGTCTGTAAAATCACCGATTGGTGTATCTACACTTTCTGCTTTTTTTCCGTCACCTTTACCTTTGGTACCATGACATGATTTACAATGCTTTGTATATAATATCCTCCCTATATTCTCATCATCTGTAGTATCGGCATAAGGATTTTCCATTTTTTGATATTTGTTAGGTACTTCCCATGGGTCATTTGATTCCAGTTTACTGATTGTCATTGATATCAGCGCAAAACTTCCTAAAACTATTGTACTAATTATTAAAATTTGTTTTTTCATAATGAAATAATTTAGATTAATATATGATAACTATTTAATGGATTTTATTTTTATTTTGCTGATTTTATATAAACTATAAACGATATAAAAAATGATATACCATACTGCAATAATCATAGAACTAACAACTATAATTAATGAGATTGGAGCATTGGCTGCAGCTGCCCATAACGATCTTTTTTCTTGTGATTCATCTAATTGAACCGGAACCCCCCATTTTTTTGTCATTTCAATGGATTGGTCTTTATAAATATCTGATTCAAGAATTTTAACCACAATAGCAACCTTACCTTCTGAATCACCTGAGAGATCACTTGGGAATTCAACTTCCACGATTCCATTTTCATCAGTAGTATTAAAAACATCACCAATAGGTAATAAACTAAACGTTCTTTCAACATAAAAATACAGATCGAGGTCTTCTATTGGTAATCCTTCTTTGTCAGTTGCGATTACTTTAATGGTTTTAACATCGTTTTTTTCTGTAAAAGAAAGTGATAGTTCTGCTTCTTCTGAAGAACCTTGTCCGTAAATATTAGAATTGTATATGAAAATTAAACTCACTACGAAAAAGATATTCAGAAAACAGTTACATATATGTTTTTCAGTCTTCATTTTTTAACAAATTTATTTTATTAGTAGTTACTGAAACTATTTTATCTTCATGAACAGGTATTACAGGAAACAATTTAATAAGTACGGTAATGATCAACAATAACCAAGCAAAAGATGCAAAGGTAATAGCCCATTCTTCCCAAGTAGGATTATAATGCAAATAGGATTCATCAACGCCCTGAATAGGTAAATATGGATGTTGCAATGAAGGTATCACTATTAAAAAACGCTTAAACCATGCGCCAAGAATTACAAATATTGATATTATAAATATAGGCAGCGGTTTACGAAACCATCTAAACATCAACAGAATGATTGGAAATATAAGTCCGCCTAACTGAACAAACCAATACATAGGTGCATAACTTCCAACAAATAATTCTGTTATATGCTCCCCTTCTACCCCTACCATTTTAAACGCTGGACCCAAATATTCATTGATATTAAAGTAAAAATATACAAGAGACAATAGAACTAAAAGTTTGCCCATCCTATCAAAGTGGCTTTCTGTTATATAAGCTTTCAGTCTTAAATGTTTTCTAATAAAGTACATCGCAATAATAATGGTTGCAGCTCCTGCCATAAAAGCTCCTGAAACAAAATAGGGCCCCAAATTGGTACTATCCCATCCCGGACGCCATGTTGTAGCAAATAACCATGAGGTTACTGTATGGATAGCAAAAGCAACCGGTAGTACTGCAATTGACAAAATCTTAGTAATTTTTTGAAGTTTTGCTAATTGTTTGGGATGATTGACCCAATTAATAGCTGTAATTTTGTACAATCTTTTTTTCCATTTAGGTATTTCCGTCAAACGATCACGACAAATAGCAATATCAGGAAGTATCGATATAAACAACAATAAGATACTTATAACTAAATAGGTTGAAATAATAATTACATCCCAAATAATAGGTGATTGGATTCTTAAATATTTTATTACATAAAAAAATCGATCCGGACGACCCATATCAACAATAATAATTACTGCAGCACATATAATAGCAGATACTGCAATAATTTCAGAAACTCTTGTAAGGGGCTCAGACCACTTATTTTTATTGAGCTTCAATATGGAACTAAATAATGAACCAACTAAGCTAATAGCTACAAAAAAAACAAAATTAGAGATATAAATTCCCCAGGAGGTATAATCTCTCATAGCAGTTACAATTAGTCCATATCTTATTTGACGATAATATCCATACATCCCAAAAACAATGATTATAAGAAGAAAGGCAATCCAAATTTTGTAGCTTTTTGAAGTTGAAACCATATGTCGCAACAGATCTTTTTCTCTTGTGGTTTCAAAAGTTTGCTCTTTGATATTTGGTTTTTTCATGATTCACTATTTTCTTGAGTGGTTTTATCAAATGGAAACAGCCTGTCAACAGGAGGAAGATAATAAACCCGTGGTTTGGTACCTAACTCTTCCATATATCTATATCCTGCTTTATCTTTTAACAGAGTAGAAAATCTTACAGTTTCTTCTCCATTGGTCACTGTATCATCAATCTCATCTCCAAAATAAATTACGCCATTAGGACAAGCAGATACACAGTGAGGTAATTTACCCATTCGAAGCATTTCCGGACAAAAATCACATTTAGCAACAGTACCTATTTTGCTGGGAAGACTGGTCTCAGGTGAATAGGGTAGATTTAATTTTCCTTCTGGAGGAGATCCCCAATTAAAAATCCTTGCAGAATAAGGACAGGCTGCCATACAGAATCTACATCCTATGCAGCGTTCATTATCAATAAGAACAATACCATCAGTACGCTTATATGTAGCACCTACCGGGCAAACCTTTACGCATGGTGGATTATCACATTGAAAACATTTTTTTGGCATCCAGTAAGGAGATGATTTTTTATTATCCTTCATCTCCAACACCTTAATATAGGGTCTGTCAGGCGTCAAATTATGATGCTTGTCACAAGCATTGATACATTTTCTTGCATTTTTACATTTAGCAAGATCAACTACCATAACAAATTTTTTACCTGGAATACCATGACGTGCCTCAGTAGGAGGTGCACCTTGATGCAGATGTTCCATTTCTTCAATTTCGGAATTAGGAACCTGAACTAATTTTCCGTCTGGCCTTAATAAAGTGGTCTTTTCTTCAGAAGTTTGATTACAAGAAGATACTGCATAAATACCTAAACCTGTTACGGCTAACACGCCTCCGGCTGAAATTTTTTTTAAAAATTGTCTTCGAGAATCGGACATGGAGTTTTTACTTTCCATAAGTTGGTTTTTTAACTAGGATTACTACTAAATTATGAGACAAAAAGAAGATAACTAAAACTTATCAATCTCTTTAAGAGGTCATAAACCAGACTTGTTTACACGATTTTTAAAAAATATCACAAAAAACTAAATTTGAATCTATAAGCAAGGCATAGACCAATTTATTCAAAGATAACACCTAATCATCAGATATTTAATGATATATGTCATATTTTGTAACTTTTGTTACATGAATAAATTCTGCAGGAAATAAAATTATGGCCAATAAAAAAACCGGGCTATCAGCTCGGTTTTAATTAATTCGAATATTTATAATTATTCTGCCAGAGTTCGCATATAATTTACAATCAACCATCTATCTTCATCATCTGGCATTTTTTTAGTATATTCTGGCATATCATCTCTACCAAAAGTAGTTTTGTAGAATAATGCACCATCAGTTTGTGCCTGAAACTCTTCAGAAGAAAAATCACCTAAATCACCTTCTACTTCATCTGCTTTTGTACCGTCACCATATCCTTCTTTACCATGACATGATTTACAATGTTTACTGTATAATGATTTGCCAATTTTAAGATCTACTTTAGGATCTGTTGGATTTTTCATATTTACATATTTATCTGGCACTTTCCATTCATCTTGTAAAAACGAAGAGAATGAAAAAAATAAAAAAGATAATACCCCGATAACTGTTAAAATTTTAAATGTTTTCATAGTTTTTAATTTTATGATTTTTTTAGTTTAAATAAATTAAGAATTAAATATACAATAAATCCCCAAATTCCAATAATTATTAGATTTGGAAATATTAATAAAAATAATGGTGTTTTGTTTCTTGGTGACCACATAGTTCTTTCATCAAAAGTGGATTCATCTACAATTGGAACTCCAATAGGAGCATTAACTATAGTTTTTACAGTTCCAAAATCGTCACTTTCGTTTAAAACGACTTCTATAGCTAAGTTACCATCAACACCCGGAATTCCATTTTCAATTGGAACCAGAATACTTCCTTCTTCATCTGTGCTATTAAATTCCTCTCCAATTCTTAAGGATTTAAATAAACGTTGGACATAAACTGTTAATGATTCATCTACTATTGGATCTTTTGAATTTGCATTAATTAAAGTTGCTGAAATATAGTTTACACTATCCTTTGTAATTATTTTAGCCTCAATATTAACATCTTTAAAGCTGATACTTTTTTTTGCTTTTTTATAAGAGTCATTTCCTTTAAAGGAAACTAAAATGTTATAGGTATTTGAAGAATCGGATTTTATTGCATTTAGGTTTTTTAAAACAAACCTGCTTTCACCTTTCATATTAGTGACTGTTTTACCTAATTCTATTCTTTCTTCTTCTAACTCATTATATAAAATTAAGTCAATATTTGATACTTTGATATTTTTCTTTTTTATCCTTGCGGAAGCCTTTATATCAAAATATATTTCCCCGTCCATTATTTTAACATATTGGACGTTCAACCTAGCCTTGTTCTTTTTTGTTTTTTGTGCGTATATCTCAGTAGAACCAATATTAAGGATAAATACACTTAATAGCGCAAGAAAAACAAAACGAATATTTATTTGATCTTTCATAGCTTGGTGTTTTTATCGGTTTTTAATAATTCATTTTCATCAGCAGTTCGTTGTATAGGAATAATAGGTAAATAACGAAACAACATGGTTATAATCAATAAAGCCATAGCCAATGTGGCACCGGTAATTAGCCATTCGTGCAAACTAGGAAAATAATGATGCCATGATTCGGGTACACCTTGAATAGGTAAAAATGGATGCAATAGAGTAGGTGTAACAATGATATAACGTTTCCACCATGAACCTAAAACTACAAGTATAGCTATAATAAACATAGGTAATGGTTTTCTGCCATTTTTAAACAATAAAATGATAATGGGTATAATTAGTCCGCCAATGATAACGAACCAAAACAATGGAGCATATTGTCCAAAGAACAATAAATTTAGATGAGCTTTTTCTTCTACACTAGCTGTAAATGCCGGAATTAAATATTCATTAATATTAAAATAAAGATAGATCAGACAAACTAAAACCAACAATCTTCCCATTTTATCAAAATGCAGTTCTGTGATGTAGTCTTCTAATTTATAGGCTTTTCTTATAACATAAACTACAGTTATTAGGGCTCCTATACCGGCGACAAAGGCACCTGAAATAAAATAAGCACCCATATTCGTGCCGCTCCAACCAACTCTATAAGTTGTTGAAAACAACCAAGCATCTACTGTTTGTAAAATAAAACCAACAGGAATTATCAAATAAGCAATGGTTTTAATGGATTTGGTTTGAATCAATTTTTGGGCTTTACTACCAGTCCAATTCAAGGATAATGCACCATACCATTTACTTAATTTAGGTTTACCGTCTTTGTAATATTTTTTTAAGATAGCAAGATCCGGAATTAAAGGGAAGTAAAGTAAAAGAAAACTTAACATGATATAGGTTGGAATAATTATTACATCCCAAGTAATTGGCGATTGCAATCTGGCGTGAATAAATAAGTTTAACAGTCTATCAGGTCTAGCCATATCGATCATAATGGTGATTCCTGCCATGATGATACAAGCTAAAGAAATTACTTCTGCTATTCTAACCAATGGTGTTCTCCATTCTTTCCTTGTCAATCTTAAAATAGAAACTATAACAGTTCCTACAAAACTTGTTGCAACGAAAAAAACAAAATTAGATATATATATACCCCAAAGTGCATAATCTCTCATGTTAGTAACAACCTGTCCTTTAATAAGTTGATCAACATAAGCAATAAGCCCTGCTATAATAACTACAATAAGTAAGATAGTCCAGGCTATGCCCAACTTAGTAAATTTTCTAGGAATTAATTCGTTTATTATTTGTTCTTTGGTTTTCATAATCATTCAGGTTTTTCAACAGATTGAAATTCGTTGTACTTTTCTAAACCATCTTCAAAGTCTACCAATCTATCCGTAGGAGGTAAGTAATATACACTTGGTTCAGTTCCCAAACTTTCCATTAATCTATACCCTGCTTTATCCTCTAATAATTTACCTAATCTTAAAGTTTCATCACCGTTTGTTACCGTATCTTCATATTTATCTCCAAAGTAAAATACACCATTCGGACAAGCAGTTACACAATGGGGTAATTCTCCGTTATCTATAGCATGAGGGCAAAAATCACATTTGTCTACGGTTCCTTTTACGCTGGGAACACCTCCGTGATCAGGTGATGATGCCATATGCCCGTGTTGTTCCATGTCCATATTTAATGTAATTTCATTTTGACCCGGTTCTCCCCAGTTAAATACTCTTGTGGAGTATGGGCAAGCTGCCATACAAAAACGACAACCTATACATCGAGTATTATCAATTAAAACCAGTCCATCTCTTCTTTTAAAGGTAGCATCTACAGGACAAACAGTTACACATGCAGGTTGATCACAATGTTGACAAGTAGTTGGCATCCAATAAGGTGCTGTATCTTTTGATTCTTGCATCTTGTAAACTTTTACCCATGCATTTTCACCTGTAATATAATGGTGTTTGTTACATGCACTTTGACAACTTAATGCATTTTTACACTTAGCAAGATCCACAACCATTACAAATTTTCGATTAGGAAAACCTTCTCTAACATTGTATTTTATATCGTGTTCTGGTGAATGATCTATTTCAACAACTTCAGTTGAATCTACTTGAATTAAGGTACCATCAGTAGTCATTAATTCCATTTTATCATGCGAATTGTTTTCAGGTTTCGCATTTAATTTTGAAACAATTTTCGACAAACCAATTCCACCAATTGCGGTAATTATCCCCAATTTTATTCCTTTGTCAAGAAATTTTCGTCTTGAACTTTTGTTATTATCTCCCATAATTAGATTAGATAAATTAGAGTTTTCTACCTAGCCAGTTAAGCAATGAATTGTTAGAAATATTTTTCTTTATTATTTTTGATTTTTTTAGCGTACTAACTTTAACTTTTACTGCTGTTCCGTCAGGTTTTAATAAAATTTGGTATTCTTCTTTTTCATTAGGTTGCACTAGATCAGCATTTTTTGAATTACCAAAACCCAGAAAAGGAATTAATAAACCACTTCCTATAATTGGAAGCACACCTCGTCTTGAAATTTTATTTTCTTTTCCAGTTTTATTTTGCATAGTTCAAATTTTTTTAAACAGTAAAACAAAATATAGTTCTATATCCTGTTTTACTGCTATGATATATTAATCTTAGAAATTATATATTCTAGTTATTGTAAATCCTAATAAAATATCACCCTCAAAGAAATCATTAGTATTATACATGTAATTCTTTTGTGGGATAATTCCACTATAATTGGCAATAAATAATTGAAAAGCATGTGCTGAAGTTCCAAATTCAACACCAAAACTTAATCCGGGATGTGGATTATCTTTCATGAATTCTGTAATTGGTTGACTATAATCTATCAATAATGCTGTATTTGGTGTTATTTTATACCGTGCACCAAGTGAAAAAGCAACCATATCATTTCTTATGTATCGATCAACTACATTATAATGAGAAAGACTTATTGCAGCCTGTGCAGAAAATTCAGGACTAAATCGTCTGGCTACAATTAATTGGTTAAAAAATGACCAACGATCTGCTACAGAGTATGGAAAATACCCTTGATTTTTAGAACGTGCATCAACGGTCCAATTACCAAAATATGTAACACTAACGGGCATTTTTTCCGAACGAGTTTGTCTAAGTAAGGCTACTTTTGCATTAAAATCTAAAAGTCTATCAAATTTGGTTGTGCCAAATCCTAAAGTAACTCTTTCGTGTACACCATAAGCTACACCAAGTCTTATATTTGCTGATCCCCAAATCCCTGCCATATTATTTTCATCCAAATTAAAGGTTCCAAATCTATGATTCATTTGAGCTTCTAAGGCATTTTTACTAAGAACAACATTTGTTGGATTATCAATAATAAAAGAACTTTCAAAAGCAGCTCGTTCAAGCTTTTCTTTGACTTTTACTATAGTGTCTTTATCTTTTTTAACATCATCTTCTTGAGCAATTCCAGTAAGAGGTAGCATCAAAAAAACAAAAAGTAATATTATATAATTTTTCATGTCTATTTTCTTAAAGGTTAATTATTTTTTGCTCCTTGATCAATCCATGCTTTTACAAGATCAGTTTTAGAGTTTGGCCATTTTGAGCCCGGAGGCATCAATGATACACCATCAATTCCTAAAAGAGATTTGTATAATATACTTGCATCTGCATCATTGGGTACAACAAAACCGTTTAACAAGCTATTATAAGAATTTTCATCACGTAGATCTGGTGGTTCATTACCATTATGACATCCAACGCATTGAACCCACAAAGGCATAATGTCATTTTGATATGATACTTCCTCACTAGGATCTACTGGATCCAATTCTTCAGGAAAAGCATCATAATAACAGGAGTTTAAAAACAAACCCATGCTAACTAGCATTATAATTTTAAATATATTTTTCATATTTAAGGCTTTAAATTAATAATCTTATTTTTTAATTTTTAAAAGTGCAGATATACAATCTGCACTTTTAAATAAAAAGATTATTATTCAATTTTCATAGTTAAGAAGTTTGTTTGACCATGACCAATTGCAGCATTGTTAAAAATTGCTAATCCAAAAGGTATTTCTTCACCAATTGCAAAAACAACATCCATAGGATCACCTGTGTTTAATAATCTTCTAATTTCTAATTGCCACCCAGAACCTGTGTGTGTAGCTTTAACTTGTACTTCAGATCTTCGATCATTTCCTTGCCCACCTGGATTAATAATTATACTTGGCATTCTTTTGTTTCCAAAGCCTTGAGAATAAGCAACATCTCCATTAGGGTCAAGTAGTGTATTGTCTTCTAATGTTAAAACACCATTTTCTGCAACACCAGTAACAGCAACTGCAGTTCCATTATCAATTTCAGCTTGTGTAATCCAATAGTAATTTTCTCTATTTGGAATAACGTATTTAGGTCCACTTAAATCTGGATTATCAGGATCAGTAAATTTCATTGAAGTACTATATGGTGAAATTCCTTCATCATTTTTTCTTCCGTTAGCTGAAGCCATACCAAAATCATCTTCCCATTGAACGAAACCATCATCACAAGCTTCTGCTAATGCATGTCTGTCACGTTTCCAGTGCCAAAAATCGGTCAATTCACCTTCATTTTTCATATAGTGTCTGGTAACTTTTTCTCCTGGTTGAGGGTCTGCTAAATTAGTATGACATGTAACTGTACAAGTACCTCCTGCAAAACCTTCAGGATCGCCAATAGGGAACATAAAACCAAATTTATCTTCATAATATTTATCATTTTTATGATTGGCATATTTGTTTTCTTGTTGCCATTTGCTGGTAACTTCGTTAAAATACCAGGACTGTCTATCTCTACTATCCGTATCATCTTCCCATTCAAATAATAAATACAGATATTCACCATCGTGTCCACCTCTTAAAGAGTATCTGTAACTTTCACCTGTATAAGGATCCATTAAATCAGTAGGTTCTAAGGAAGTAACTCCATTACTTGAACCATTTAAGGTGATAATTCTATCTCCTGCGTTAGTTACAGTAGCTCTATTTACTAAAGGTCTGGCTTCTTTCCAAACATCATCAATATCACCATCAAAATTAGGTGCAGTAGTAAACTTTTTAACCAACAATACATCTGAACTTTCTCCAACTCCAGGGTCAATAGGTATTGTGCCCTCAGGTGCATCATCATGTGTACAACTTGTGAATGATAATGATATTAGAATAATCATTGCTAATATCAAACTTGTTTTTTTTGTTTTCATAATATTATTAATTTGTTTATTTATTAGTTTGTATTTTAAATTTTTTATACTATTAGAATTTATATCCTAATAATTTCTAGATAAAATTAAATACAACTAAATGCTAAAATTATGATTTAAATCAGCTTTATAAATATTTTATAATATTGTATATCAAGTATATAAGTGTTTTTTGCGTTTTTTACACAACTATCATTCTACTTCTTATGGAATTTTTGTTACATATACGTGTATCTTTTATCACATAACAAGGTTGTAGTTTTTAAGAAAAATGAATTTTTTGGGAATTTTTTATAAAAACTATTCCATCCTTACATAAAATGCAATTACAAAGTGATTTAAATAAAAATTATTACGAAAATGTTAATTGTAGATTTTCTTATATTTTAATAAAAATTTCTTGAAACCAACTATCTCCGAGGCAAGCCATAGAAGTATTTCGCTGGTTTCATTTTAACATGAATGTCAAAAATAGAAATTTATTATTTAGATCCCCTTTTCGGGGATGACATTTCAGTGGTTACCTCGAGGCAAGCCTCGAGGAATTCTTTTTGATTAAAATATATTTATGAAGTAGTCATTTTATTTGATCGTTCTTACATTTTTTTACTGATGAAACATTTATTGTAATACAATATTTTATTGTTTAC
>JAUWLK010000018.1 GCA_030613745.1 Flavobacteriaceae bacterium
AAATATCAAAATCCACAAAAAATTTTTTAAAATAATTAAGTAAAAAAACTTAAAAATGTGTATTTTTTTTATTTTTTATTATATATTAATTGTCGTTTTTGATGTTTAAACAACAATTTTCTAAAAAAATAAAAAAAATAAATTAAAAATCATTTATTTACATACCCTATTTGATCCAAAAATGACAAAATGAAATTAAAACTTCATTTAAATTTTTTTTAAATTATTTACTAAAAATTTAGAAAAACAATGATTTTACTATTAAAAACAATGATTTTAATAGTAAAAACAGTGTAATATATAAGAAAAAAAGGTTTGTTCACACCATGTTCCCAAACATACCCCCCTGTATGAAGTGAATATTTTCAACTTTTTTTTCAACTTTTTTTTCAACTTTTTTTTATTTTTTTTCTTAATTTGATGTATATTATTCTTATCTATGTAGATTAATATATATATATATATAATATATAATATATAGTATATATAAATTTACTTATTATACTATGTGATCCTATTCACTTCATACAGAGGGGTATGTTTGGGAACATAGTGTGAACAAGCTCTTTTTTCTTAACTTTTAAACAAAAGAATAAAAATTATGAATGAGTTGTTAAGATATTTTATTACAAATCATAATAAGACAAACAGTTTACAATTAAATCTGATTGAAAATACAACAATTTATTTTCAATATGATAAAATAACAAAAATTGTTTTTTTAGAGGGGTTTAAAAGAGATATAAATTTTTTTGAAATTATTTTAAAATGTTTTGATAAAGAAAAAAATGATTATAATTTAATTTTAAATCATGATGAAATAATTAACATCATTATAACCGATGTTGGTGATAAAAGATTCAGAAAATTTTGTGGTTTAATATTAATAAATTTTGATATATATAAAACACCTTTTTATAATAAGTTTACAAACAGAAGAAAAAAAATGTATTTTAAAAAAATGTTGGTTGAATATAAATATGAAAAAATTTTTATGGAAGATTTAGAAAAATTTAAAAGACCAAAGAAAAAAAAGATTTTTATAAAAAAAACAGATAAGGAAAAAAAATTAATAAAGAAAAAAAATAATAAAGATGCATATAAAACTGTTAAGAAAAAAAATTATAATAAAAAATATTATAAAGAAAGAAAAAATAAATGAAATATTATATTGAAAATTCAAAAAATATGATTACTTCTCAAACAAAAAATATGATTGTTTATCTTGAGTATAGTAAAAATAATAAAAATGTTATTTTATCATATGTCAATAAAGATAAAATGTTTTTTGATTTTATTTTATTATATTTTGGGGAATTACCATTAAAATATAAAAGATTATTAAAATACCAGGAAATAAATTTAAATATTAATTTTTTAATTATTAGTAATTTAAATCAATATTGGTTTAATAAAATTTTTAAACAGCTACAAGAAGATTTTAATATAATTGAGTTTAAAGATTTTAAAGATTTTAATGAAATAATTTATAATAGATATTCATTAAAATTTTTACATAAAGAAGTTAAGTATATTTTAAATAATACTAATTTTTATTTTGAAAACAGAAAAGAAATTGGTAAATTATGTTATCTATACCAATTAGTGAATGAACCTGAAATTTTATATATATCTGATAATATAAGTGAACACTCAAGGATCAGATTTAAACAAGAATGTTCAATGATTAAAATTACTTTACATCCAAGTTTAATTAATAATACAAATAATGATAATGATTTAATTGAATTTATGATTAAATCAATACCTATAATTTTATGGGATAGTGTTGGAGCAAATGGTAAAAATAATTTGAGAATTGATAAATTAACAAATAAGAATAAAAAATGGTTAATTGGTTTCAAAGGCAAAGTTAAAAAAATAATATTTAAAAAGAAAGGGTTTAAAAATTTTAAACTAATGAAATCATATAATTCTATTATTAATAAAATTACATTTAATTAAAAAGAAGGGTTTTAAAATTATGGCAAAAGATAAAAATGAACAGTTGTTAATATGTTTAGAAGAATGTACCTCAAAAGAATCTAACAATGATAGTATATGTGGTATATATTATTCGGGTGATGCATTTTATGCATGTGATGGTGTTGTGGGTCTAAAAATAGTTGGTGAAGATAATGTTGATACAATAAAAAAATATTTATTATACAAATATTCTTCTTATTTACCTGAACAAAAGGAAAAAAATTTACCTGAAGATATTATAATTTATACTGATAAAATGAAACAAAAATTAGAGCTAAAAACAAATATTATTAAAAATGAAAATTACCCTACTGTAAATATATTAGATAATATAGGATTTGGTGATAATTATAAATTTGAAAATAATCTCAGTGTATATCAAATGTATGCATTTGATGTGTTAAAAAAGATTAATAAAATACATAAAATTTTAATGAAATTATATCCACTCAACTCATATAAATCTATTGATAATCCATGCATAAATTGTGGATGGGTTTGGTCTGATTATTGGAATAGCTCAATTGATGCTGGTGTCACGTGGTATAACGGTGGTGCAATAAAATTATTAACTACACCGATCAGAAGAAAAGGCGGTGAAGTTGATAAATTTGGAAAAAGGTTTAAATCAGGTATTTAACAAAAGAAAGACTAAAATGAAATTAAAATTTTTAATAAGTAAATTTAAGGATTTACAAAAGAATAATAAAATCTATGTTGGATTAGCGCATGATATGGATAAAGATATTTTAATTGTTGGAGGTGCAAGGAAAAATATATTATTCATTAATAAAATAATAAAAATCTTTTTTCCAGCTAATAAACATGAGATAGTAAAAATAATTACCAAAAATCCAAGTAAGATAACATATCATCTAAAAGGGTTGACATATCATAATTTTAATATCATACTTCAGGGACTGAAGGAAAATCATGATATAAATTATCAAGAGGTCACTGGATTTGGAAGAATTATGTATTAAAATTATATCAATTTGATATAACTTAGAGGTTTGATACAAAAATGTATCAAGCCTTTTTGTTATATCTATTTGCCACAATAAAAGTTTACAAATAGTTTATCCCCAGTTAATTCTATTTAAGCGGTTAAATGAGGCTTAAATGAGGCTTAAAATTGAAAATATGGGTGTTTTTGTACAAATAGTTTGTATTTTTTGTAAATGTATATATATTAAAATTGAATAGTAGATATTTCCCAATTTACAAAATGGTGATAATTGGAGTAATTAAAAAGTAAGGTATTTTATCAAATGAATAGGTTTTCAAGAAATAGAGAGCGTAAAGAGTCTGAAAAACAACACTTATTGAGTCATCATGATTATAATGTAACTAGAAAAGATCTTGTTAGGGCTTATACTCTCTATTGTAAAGGGTATACAGAAGAAGCAATTGCCGGACAATTGGGAATAACTATGGATTGTTTTATATTTTATAGAGTACGATTTAGAACATATTTTGAAAAAAGGGAAACCGTAGATTTTAAAGTCATACCTCTTGAAAGAAATAAAGATGGTAACTTTACAGGTAAGACAAAGAAGGATTGTTATAAAATTAATCCCTTTACAATTGATTTAAATTTTGTTCACGATATGACACTTGCAGGATTTAGTCAAGAAAAAATAGCGAGTATGTTAGGTGTTAATCCTTTAACTTTTATTAGATATAAAAGAACAAATTCAGCTATACAACATACAATAGATAGTGCAAGAGCAAGAAAAGATTTAGATGTATTATTAGCTTTACATAGTGCAGCTACCGGATATGAATATAAAAAAACTTATTTAACCCAGTTTGATGGGGATATTATAACTAAAGATTATACAGAATTAAAGCATCCTAATATTCACGCCGCAATTAATTGGTTGATAAATAGTAGTAATATTGATTGGTCAGGAATTGAGCGTGGAAGTTTGAATACTGACAAAGGAAGCATTTTACAATTTCTTGATAAACAAAATTTAATAACTGAAAGGACTGATGTCAATGCAATATTTAAAAAAACTACAGAAGATTAAAACAGACATACAAAAACCCTGTATAGTGCTTGCTACTCGTATTGGTAAATGGTATAATCCTATAGATATGGGTTTAATAGCTGCTTTAGGTGGTAATAAAATTCATTCAGAATTGGTATTTTTAAATTTAGGTTTAGGTTTAGGAAATATTAATAGTTTTTCTTCCAGAGGGAGGGTAAAGAATATTTTTATTCCAGGTAAACACAAAAGAAAAGAAAAAAAAGGTGTTCGTTTCAGTTATGTTGATTATTACAAAGGGAAATGGAAATTTACACTTCTACAATTAAACACAGCAGAAGTTAATAAAGTGTATAATAAAGCACGCACAATAATAGGTTGTGGTTATGATACACCCGGAGCGGTATTTAATTGTGGTTTTGATTTACCTGTTGATAAAAAAGATAAATATTGGTGTAGTGAGGCTTGTGCATATGCTCTAAAAGAAGTTTACAAAATAGAAGAAAATCTTACTCCAGAGGAATTGGAAGATGAAATTTTTTCAATTTTAAAAGATGGTTATAATAGGAAAAATGATAAAACACAATTGACAAAAAGGCAAAAACAATGAGCAAACAATTCAGGGTTAAATATGGTGTTAATCAAGTTGGTTTACAATTGAAAATGAGGAAAGTCAAAGCTATAATAAGCAATATTTATTATGATCATGGTAAATATTGTATATTGACAAGTGCGCTTGATGGTATTCATGGTATAGATTCTTATCACTATCATGGATACGCTCTTGATTTTAGAACATATCATTTAACTGGAAAACAGAAAATATCTATATATAAAAAATCTAAATATGAATTAAGTAAAGTTTCAGCATTTTATGATGTTGTGTTGTGTAGGAATTGTTTACATGTTGAATTTGATATTGATAGATCTAAAAAATTTTCTCAATTAAATAAAGTTAGGTAAACAATGCCGCAGCAAAAAACCATTAAACCAAAAAGAAGTTTGCTACACCAGTTCTTGACAGATAATAATGATATACGAAGAATCTATACACTTGCAAGATTAGATGGAATGGATCCTGGGGAACTTGAAAATAAGTTTTTAAATTTATGTTTAGAATATCAGGATTTTATAACTGAAAAATTAAAAGACATAGGTTTAAAAAATACATTTCATGAAAGTTTAACAGTAATTGTTTTAAAAGCAGGTATTCATTTTGTAACTTTACAAATAAGAATAACACATAGAAAAGATTAACTATGAAATTTACAGAAAAACAGAAAATTTGGTACAATAATTCAAATGTAAGAATAAATATTACTGATGGTTCTGTACGTTCCGGTAAAACTTGGGGTAGTTTAATTAAATGGATTAAATATATAGGTACTGCCCCACCGGGTGATTTAATCATGACAGGTAAAACTGATGGTAGTTTAGAAAGAAATTGTATAAAACCAATGGAAATGTTGCTTGGTTCACAGTTAAAAAGAAAGAAAACTGAAAAATTACTTAACTTATGGGGAAGAAACATTTATACTTTTGGTGCAAATGATGAACGGGCTGAAGGAAAAATACGAGGTATGACTTGCGCCGGTAGTTTTGGTGATGAATTGACATTGTGGAGTCAAAGCTACTTTGAACAATTATTAAATAGAATGAGTGTTGAAGGTGCACAATTTTTTGGTTCTACAAACACTGATTCACCCTATCATTGGTTAAAAATAAATTATATTGACAGAATAGATGATTTGGATTTATATAGATTAAAAATGTTAATAGAAGATAATACATTTTTACCATTAAGTTATATTAATTCATTAAAAAAAGAAAAAACAGGGTTATGGTATAAAAGGGATATTTTAGGTTTATGGGTTCTTGCAGCAGGTGCTGTTTATGAATTTTTTACTGATTCAGAACCGTATGTTTTATCATCAAAAAACCTCCCTATCGCAAAACGTAAAGTAATTGGGATTGATTATGGTACTAATAACCCTTGCGCTTTTGGGATGTTTGGAATTAATATGTATAGTAAACCTAAAATTTGGCTTGAAAAGGAATGGGGTTGGGATAGTAAATTAAAAGGCAAACAATGTACTGATAGAGAATATGCTATTTATTTAAAAGAATTTATAGGTAATGAAAAGATTTCTGAAATAATAATAGATCCTAGTGCATTATCATTTAAGAATGAAATCATTCAGGATAAAGATATTAAAGCAATTGTAAATGATGCTGACAATTCAGTGCTTGACGGAATAAGAAATGTTAGTACATTGTGGAAAAATGGGGATTTCTCAATATGTTCCTCTTGTAAAGAAACTCAAAAAGAAGCTATGTCCTATGTTTGGGATGAAAAATATCAGAAAAAGGGTGAAGATAAGCCTAAAAAACAATATGATCATTATATGGATTATATAAGATATGTAATTCAAACTTTGTTTTTTAGTGGTAGGGTTGATTATAATAAACTAAATAAAATGTAATAATTGGAGGTTTACAAATGACCAAAAAAAGTAAACATAATGATGGTTGGATGAATATCTTTACAAAATCAGGATATAGAAAGTATGATAAAAAAGCTAATAAAGTATATAAAAATCTTATTAGATTGACAGAGGTTAATCTTGATGATCTTTATGAGTCTGAAGGACTTGGAGCAAAGATTATCGATACTTACCCACATTATGCTACTAAAGAAGGGTTTACAATTGAAGGTGATGAAGAAAATACTATTATTGATAAATATATTGATTTAAAAATAAACAAAGAGATAAAAAAACATCTTATACTTGACAGGGTGCATGGTGGTTCATTAATGTTTTTTGGTTTAAATGATGGTGGAACAACTGAAGATGAGTTAAATATTAACAATTTGAAAAGTATTGATTTTATCCAGGTTTATGATAGATGGAAAGTTGAATATAATGATTATGATTTACAGAGTGATCCAAGTAAACCTAATTTTAATAAACCTGAACGTTATAGGGTAACACCAATTAATGGCACAGAGTTTATGGTACATAATTCAAGAGTTCATATTTTAGATGGTTTATTATTGTCTGACAGAAGAAGAAATGAACTTAACGGATGGGGAAATTCAATCTTTCAAAGAATATTTAACAAATTATCATCATGTAATGCTGTTTATGATAATGTTGAAGATATAACATATGATTTTATTCAAACAATCTTAAAACTAAGTAATTTACAACAACTTGTTTACAATGATGAGACTGATGTTATAAATGAAAGATTGAATATTATTGATATGGGTAGATCAATGATGCATACTATTGCAATTGACAAAGACGAAAGTTATGAAAAGTCTTCATCTTCAGTTACTGGGCTTGATAAAATAATTCAAGAATTTTATATTATTTTATCTGCTGTTGGTCTTATTCCAGTTACTTTACTTATGGGAATATCTCCAGCAGGGGAAAATGCTACTGGTCAAGCCGATTTTGAAAATTTCTACGGATGGGTAGAATCATACCAAAAAGACAAGCTCCAAAGTATTCTTGAATTAATAAATTATTTTATTATTAATTGTAAAGATTATAAAATTAAAATCCCTGAAGATACTACTTTAAGAATAAGATTTTATCCTATTAAAAAACCTGATTTAAAAGAACTATCTGAAATCAATGAAAAGAAAGTCAAAGCATTAAATGATTTAATTGATAGGAATGTTTTGTTACCTCAAGAAGTATTATTTATCTTAAATAATGATGAGCATTCAGGAATTAATATTGATCTTGAAAAGAGAAAAGAATTATTACTTGAAGCTGAAAAAGCCAATGTGAAGATTAAGGAAAATGGTAATGAGTAAAATAAATTCTGCCTTTTTGTCAATAGCTTTTAGATTACAAAATGGTATTAATAATATTAAAAAATTACCAAAAATACCAGAATGGAAATACCCTTGGGCAATTGAAAAAGAGTATGAAATTGCCATGGTTAAATATATTAATATAATTAGGCAATATACTAATGAGGTTATAATCCCAGCTATTCCAGGATTTAAAAAACAATTTAACTTTTCAAAAGGGAAATTTGATGGTATTAATATTGAACATTATGATGATTATAATTCAGATCTTGAAGTAATGTTTAATAATCTTAATGTTTTTTTAATACAAAACACTACTAATCCTGGGATTCTTGCTCTTGATATAGGCCAAAAAACTAATAAATGGAATAGTAAAGAATGGCAAAAAATATTAAAATCAGTTCTTGGTGTGAATGGTTTTGCTATGGAACTGGGTATTGAACAAATAATGAAAAATTTTGTCAATGGTAATATCAAATTAATTATCAACTTGACAAACGAAGCTGAAAGAAAAATACAATTGATTTTTAATAATGGGATTATTGAAGGTCAAAGAATTGAAACTATTGTAGAAAATTTAAAAAAAAGTTTAGATATATCAGAGAATAGAGCAAGATTTATTGCAAGAGATCAAATCGGTAAACTTAATGGTATGTTGACAGAAGAAAGACAAACCACCTACGGAATAACTGATTATTATTGGAGGGATTCAAATGATATTAAAGTAAGGCTCACCCATTCAAAAAATAATGGTAAAAAATTTTCATGGGATAGACCACCAGTCACAGGACATCCCGGTTTTGATTTTCAGTGTAGATGCTGGGCTGAACCAGATTTTAAACATATATTTGGTTATGAAAATAGGCAACCTATTAATATTATTCCAGTTAAACATAAACCTAAATTTAAGGTATTAACAAGAAGGAAAAATAAATAATGGGTATAAAAGAAGTTGTGAAAGGTATAACAAATATTCTTGCAATATATTTTTCACTTCCAGTTTTTGTGAAATACACTGGAAAATTAATAATTGAAATCAATTGTAAAAATGGTGGAATATGCTCATATGATGTGTCAACTAAACAAAATATTAAACCAAAAGATTTAAAAATTGATAAAAAATAAAAATAAACTATACTTTTCCTTTACATTTAATTATATTAATGTTATGTAGTTAAAAAGTTAATGGTGATTACCTTTGGTGGTTTAAGAACCTTTCTTTTATCTTTCTTGCCTTTTAGATAAAAGATTGGTTCTTTTTTTATACTTATTAACTTGACAAAATGAGAATATTTTAAAAGATTTAAAAATTAAGAAGGAAAATATTTAATATGTCAATAAAGAAAACAATACGTTTTGATTCAGGTAAAATATTACGAATAACAGAAACAAAAGAAGGTTTTTTGAAAGGCGATGCTATTGTTACTCGTACTGGTGTATTTACATATGTTAATAATGATGGTTCATTGCGTAAAGAATTACGGCATCCTGATAATGTTTTTTCACTTGACAGTTTAAGCACTCTTGAAATGATACCTATCACAGATAATCATCCCAGTGAATTGGTGAATAGTAAAAATGCTAAAAATCTTTCAATTGGAACAACTGGAGAAGATATTAAACCTGACGGTAAATATTTATTATCTTCTGTCATTATAACAGATCAAGTTGCAATTAATGCAATTGATAGTGGTAAACGATCTTTATCTTTGGGTTATGAGGTTGTATTAGTTAAAGAAGATGGTGAATATAACGGTGAAAGATATGATTATAAACAAACAAATATACGTTATAACCATCTTGCATTAGTCACTACTGCAAGAGCAGGAAGTGAAGCAAAATTAAAATTTGATTCAAATGAGATTGATTATGCAATTGAGATAAATAGTGAAAAACAAAATAATAAACCTTTACAAAAGGAAGTAAACATGGATCTTGTAAAAATTGATTGTGGTGATGGTCTTAATTATGATGCTGCTCCAGAAGTCAGTGTTTTAGTAAAAAATCTTACCAGAAAAAACACAATGACAGAACAGAAACTTGATAATCTTGAAAAGAAATTTGATGAGATGAAAAAAGATAATGTAAAAATTGGAGCTGAAAGGGATGTGTTAAAAGAAAAACTTAATAAAGCCGAAAAAATGGATAATTCAGAGCTTATCAATAAGAAAGCTACTGAAATAATTCTCATTCGTAAAGTAGCAGATTCAGTACTTAAAGATGAAGAAAAAAAGAATCTTGACACAATGAAAGTTCCTGAAATAAAGAAATTGTGTGTTGTTGCTAAATATCCATCGATAAAAGAAGATGCTACTAATGAATATATTTCAGCAAGATTTGATTTACTTGTTGAAGATATTGATTCCGGTTCATTATATAATACCGATAGTCAAAGACTAAATGCAATACCAAAATTTAATGGTAAAAACAATGATGAATTTGATCCTGATATTGCACAGCAAAAAGCATTTGATGAAATGAAAAGTTTACATTTAAAATAAGTTTTATCCTAGTGAATCAAATATAGATTTTAAACAATTAGAATACTTTACAAAAGGAAGTTAATTATGCAGTTAGATTATAATAATGATATGAATAAAGGTTATCCTGGTTTAATTGGTAGTTTAGTTAATAGTACAATACGTACCAAAGCAGCACAACATGATATAGGTTTTGGGATGGGTGTTGTGTCCGGTAGTGATGCAGATAAACAGATAAGAGTCCCTATTAATGATACCGGAACATTGCTTTTTGATGCTGACTTTGTTACAGATAATGTAATTAATCTTACAGTTAATGGTGTTGCAATTGTTCCTGTAACTTTTGCCACAAGTCATGCAGCTACTTTAACGTTGTTGACTGCTGCTATTGCTTTATTGACCGGGATTAATGCTGTTGAATTAGGTGCAAGATCTGTAACTATTTCTGGTAGTGATATTGACATTGTAGTTACTAATATTATTATTACAGCAGGATCCAGTCAAGCGGGTGGGGTGTTTTCTCAATTGTATAGCAGTATTTTTAGAGGTTTTACTGTTCATACTCATAAACAAGCAAACTTGACACATGATACTGCTGTTTATAGTGATAAAGAAGCTGTGAACTATATGACAAAAGGGGATATACTTGTGCCTACAAGCAAAGCAGTTTCACAAGATGAATCTGTTTATATTGTTGTTGGTGGTACTGATGCAGGTAAAGCTACAAATGAAGCTGTAAGTGGTAAAAATGTTGCTACAAATGCAAAATTTTTAACAACAATCACTGGAGCTGGTTTAACTGAAATTGAATTAAATAAAGTTATGCCTATTTAATAATTTTTAGTTTTAAAAACAAAGATTTTTTTTATAAATAATAAATAATTAAAGTAAATAATAAAATTTTAAAAATTAATAAAAGGGGTGAAAATGCCTAACAAAAATGAAATAAACGATCCAAGACTTGACCAAGGGGAAACAATTTTCTTTGAAAATGAATTGATGCATATTAAGAGTAAAGTGTATCAAAAAAAATATCCTTTGTTAAAGGCGTTAATGGGATTATTTGCGATCAGTAATGAAGCAGATCCAGCCGATGAAACAATAGCATATGATATGTTTGATGAAGTTGGTATTGCCAAAATTATTGCTGCTTATTCTGATGACATTCCGGTTTCTGACATCAAAGGACAACGATTTGTTTCAGATATTAGAGGTATTGGAACTGCTTATATATATAATATTATGGAGATCCGTAAAGGTGCAAAAACTGGTAAACCGCTCAAACAAGCTAAAGCAAACGCAGCAAAAAGAGCAAATGACCAACTTGTCAACAGGATTGCCTGGAAGGGTGATACTGAATATAATCTTGTTGGTATCTTGACACATCCAAATGTTACAACTGAAGTAGTACAGACTGGTGCAACTTCAGGTGTTAAACCATGGAGCGGTAAAACACCGACAGAAATATTACAGGATATGAATGATATTGTAACTGATACAGTCGAATTGACAAATGGTGTTGAAGCACCTGATACAATGATTCTACCTATTAAACAGTATGCTCATATTCAAAAAACAAAACTTGGTGATGGTAATGATACAACAATTATAGAATTTTTCTTAAAAAATAATCCAAGCATCACCAAAATTGATTGGGTGAATGAAATGAAAGATGTGACACCTGCACCAAGTGGTGCTGGTGGTACTGTTGACGTAATGGTAACGTACACAAGAGATGAAGATCATATTTCACTTGAAATACCTCAATATTTTGAACAATTGCCTCCAGAGGCTGTAGGTTTAAGTTTTAAGGTTAATTGTCATTCAAGGTGTGGTGGGATTATAATTCCTTTTCCGCTTGCTGTAAGAATTGTTGAAGGTATATAAGTAAATATTAATATTAAAGATATCATATCCCAGCTAATGGGGTATGGTATTATTTTTTTTTAAAGATTAGACAGGGATATTAAAAATGATAGTTAGAAATAGTAGTAAAAAAATAATTGTAATTGGTAAAGTAAATTTATACCCAAAAGTAAATTTAATAACAAATGAACAAGAAACAATATTAATTAATTTCAAAGAAGATCTTGAAGATAATTCAAATCTTGTAATTGAAGATTTTCCAGAAATATATAAATTAAAAGAAAATAAAGAAAATAAGGAAATTAAAACAGTAAAAAGTGGGACATCAATAATTGATTTGGGGAAAAGAAAAGCTATTTCTTTAATTAAAGATACTGTAATTTTGTCAAGTTTAAAAACTTATTTAAAAGATGAGAAAAATGATAAAAATAGATCTGATGTTGTTAAAGCAATAAAAGATCAGATCAAAGAAATTGAGGTTTAAGTATCCATGTCTCTTAATTCTATTAATTCTTTTATCAGTGTTATAGCTCCACAATATGCGACGGATCCCAGATTAAATGATCTGATTGAAATTGCTAAATTAAACACATCAATCAAATGTTTTGGTGGTGTTAATTCCCAAAAATATATGTATGCTGTTAGTCTACGGGTTTGTCATGATCTTGCTATGGAGATGGTGTCAGGTAGTACAGGTGATGGTACAGATTCTGGAAGCGGGACAGGCGGGGAAATATCTGAAGAAAAAGAAGGTAAATTATCAAGAAAATTTCAACAAAATTCTGATAATAGCCTTACTATGGGTTTTGATTATTTAAACAATACTATATATGGTAAAAAATTAATAGAATTGATAAGAGGTAGTTGTATATTGCCTATAACAAGACTGGTTGACTAATGATAAAACCATTGATAAGAGGTAGTAATAAATTAATGGTTAATGATTTTGGTTGGGGTAGAATACTTTTTGAATTGAATTATTTAGAAAAAAGTTATGTAAAAATAGGTTTCCCGGAAAAAGGAAAATTAAAAACAGGTAATAAAATAGGTAGTAAACATAAACCTGCTAAGATAATGTCAGAAATAATAATGATTGCAGCATTTAATGAGTTTGGAACAGGAACAACACCAGAACGTCCTTTTATGCGTCAATCTTTTGATAATAATTTTAGAGAATTAAATGTGTTAAAAGAAAAACTTTACACAACGGTAGTAACTGGAAAAGGTACAGCAAAGGAAACATTAAATTTATTAGGTATATGGATGGTATCAAAGACAAAAGGGGAAATCAGGAATGGTAATTTTGCCTCATTGAGTGAATACACAAAGGCAAAAAAGAAAAGCGATAAACCATTAATTGACACAGCACAAATGATTAATTCAATTCAATATGATATTGTTTTTATAAGGTAAAATTATGAGTTTACGAAATAATAGAATAACAGTTTATAGAAATCAAACAGGTTCATATGTCAATGGTAGATGGATAGTAGGTTCTGTTGAAACTAATTTTATTATTTTATGCAGTGTTCAACCTTTTGATCCTAAAGAATTAAATTTTTTACCTGAGGGCAGAAGGGAAAATGATTTAAGGAATCTGTTTACAAGTAAAGAATTATTTACATTAGAGAATGGTAAAAGATCAGATCAGGTTGATTATTTAGGAAGTCGCTGGGAAGTAATAAAAGTTTTTAAATGGCAAAATAATATTATTAATCATTATAGATATGTGATAGTAAAATTACAGGATAAATAATTATGTTATCACAAACAACAATTGAAAATAGAATAAGAGCATGGTTATCATTGATATTTCCAACTACAGAAATAATAATTAATGATGCTACTATTCCTAGTGGTTCCCGTCCTGGTTTACCATATATAAGTATAAATTTTTTAGGTTTACAGATAATAAGTGATAATAATTATCAAAGTCAACCTGATATTTCAGAAAAATCAAAAATTACAGGTATAAGAGAAATAACATTTAGTATTAATTATTTTGGTGTAGATAGTCAAACGGAACTTGAAAAAATTACAGTCTTTGCAAAAGATGATAATTTAATTTCATTCCTTTTAATAGATGGCATTTCTTATATTGATAATACAGGAATAAGAGATTTAACATTTTTAAGAGATACTGTATATGAGCCAAGAGCTGGAATTGATTTAATTTTTAGAATAGCTTCACAAGAAATAATTGATGCATTTATTATTGAAACTGTTGGAATAAATGGTGAAATTAGAGATCAAGCAAATAATATTTTAAAAGAAATAGAAATTTCAAATATTTAGAAACGAGGTTGACAAAATGAGTGAAATAAGTAAAGTTGTTCAAGTTAATATAACAAGACAAACCCAACCAATAAGCCAAAAAAGTTTTGGTGTTATTAATATTGTTGGGGTAAATCTGGATGTTGTTGATGGTGTAAGAATACAATATTTTGAAGCTTTAAGTGGTGTTGTAGCTGCTCTTACTGGTGGGACAAGTACCCCTGAATACGCTGCTGCTCTTGCAATATTTTCACAAAACCCAACTGTTCAAAAAATTGCAATCAGTAAAAAAGAAACAACTGATGCAGATTATTCCGATGCTCTTGATGAAATTAAATTAGTTGATAATGATTGGTATGGAGTAATTCTTGCCTCACGTGATGTTGCGGAACAAGAAATTGTTTCTACATGGGTTCAGGCAAATAAAAAATTAATGGTAGTTACATCCCCAGGAACTGGCACACCGGGAATTGATAATGATATACTTGATGAAGCTGAAGGTGTTGATGTAACATCAATTTTGCATCATGTCAAGAACACATCACTTTTTAGAACTGCTGCAATATATGGTAAAGAAGCTGCAACTAAATATAGTGATGCTGGTTTACTTGCGGTAATTTTACCAAAACAACCAGGAACATACACACCCGCCTATAAAACAATTGCTTCAATTCCAGCCGATAAAATAACCAGTACCCAATCAAAAAATATTAATGATAAATATGGTAGTACTTATACGGAGCTTGGTGGTCAAAACACTTTACTTTTTGGAAAAGTTGGTGATGGTGATTATTTAGACACAATTGTTTTTGTTGACTGGTTAGAATCGAAAATTTCTGAAAGTGTTTTTGGTTTGTTAAAAAGATCTGATAAAGTCCCATTCACTGACAAAGGTATCGCATCTATTGAGAATGAAATAAATAAAATCCTTTCAATACCACAAAATACCCCGAATGGTGGGATAGGTGAAGATCTTTTTGATGAAGATGGAAATCAGTTTAGTGGTTATAATATTACAGTACCGACAGCTTTAAGCACACCAACAAATGATAAAGCAAATAGACATATAGGTAATATCAGATTTACAGTTTGGTATACGGGATCGGTTCACACAGTAGAAATAAGTGGTGTATTAACACTATAATATGATTTATCCCCAGCTAATGGGTATTATTGTTTTTAATTTGAAAAATTATTATTAAGAAAGGAAATATTAAAATGTCATTATCAACTTATGACCCATCAAAAGTAGCTGTAATTATTGGTGGTGCAATAATAGAAGGTTTTGCAGATGGTACTTTTGTAAATGTAGAAAGGGATGAAGATTCTTTTTCAAAAATTACAGGGGTTGACGGGAGAACATCAAGAGCAAGAACAGGAAATAGAGCAGGTAAAATAACAATCACTTTACAACAGACTTCACCATCAAATAATATACTTACTGGTTTTGTTGAAGAAGATGAAATATCGTCCAACGCTATTAAACCTATCCTGATCAAAGATGGTCTTGGCAGTACTGTTATTGCTTCGGGAGCTGGTTGGGTATTAAAACCTGCTAATGTTGAATATGGAAAAGAAATTAGTAATCGTGAATGGATTATTGATTGTGCAGATTTGAAAATGTTAGTTGGTGGAAATCCTACATTTTCTTAATTTACAAAATGGTAAAAGGGTAAAACCATTTAAAACACCTTTACAAATAATATTAATATATAAACAATTTTTAAGGGATGCTAAAAATGGGATACAAAACTATAGATAAGATATATAATGATTCAGAAGAAAATAGTATAAATGTTTGTATTATGACATTTGGAGCAAGAAAAGGTATAAGAATTCAAGCTAAATTAATAAAAATAATTATTAAGTTTGGTATTGGATTTTTTTCTGTTTTAGGGCAAAAAGATAAAGCCAAAGAAATGATTGACAATGGGGAAAAAGCAAATTTCCTAAATACTGATATTGATTTATCAAAAATTGATTTAAACCAAGTAGCAACATTATTAATATCTGAATTAGATGAAAAAAATATACTTGAATTAATTATGGATTTACTTGGATCTACTAAAATTGATAATAAACCAATGACAAATGTAAATTTATTTGATGATACTTTTGCAGGTGAATATGGTTTACTTATAGAAATTATAAAAGATATCCTGGAGGTGAATTTTAAAAGTTTTTTCGTGAACGGAGCTATTGGAAAAATCCTTTCCAAAGTCAAGGAAAGCTCAATAGTTCCAAATCTTTAAAAATACAAATGGTTATTGATGGTATTGATAAAGATTTATTATTTGAATGGTCATTATGGAGATTAATAATAATTGACAAAGTTGCAACATTAAATGAACTTGAAAATGAATGGGATATGGATGATTTAACAAGAGCCAATACAATACTTGATGTTAAAGCCCAAATTGAAGAAATTATGTCAGAAACTGAAAACTAAAGGAAAACATCATCATGCATTTTATTCCCAGCGTTGCAACAATAGTATTTTCAATTGTTATTACATTTTTAGTGACTTTCTTTTTTACCTCAATTTCAACAAAAAAAACTTTAGAAAAATTGATAAAAAAGGAATCTATACAACATAGTTTAATCTATCACAAAGATATTAAACCTGTCAAAGAATATATTTTAGAGCATGAAAAAACTTGTATCATAGGTAAAGACGTAGCTAATATAAAAGTAGGAATTGCTTTTATTGTTGGGAAATTTGATGGTGACCCTCATAAAATGGGTTTACTTTAAAAGTAGTATTTAATCCCAGTCACCTGGGGGAAGAATTTACAAAATGATAGTACGTGAATTAGTGAATTTAATAGGTTTTAAAATCAATGAGGCATCATTTAGAAGATCTGAGCAAAGGGTAAAAACCTTTACAAGTAAGACTTCACAAATAGGTAAAACTATGGGTATGGCTTTTACTTTACCTTTTGTTGGTATGAATACTTGGTTGTTAAAAAATCTTTCAGATTTTGAGCAATTAGATATTGCTTTTACTACAATGTTAGGCAGTGCAGAAAAAGCAAAAATTTTGGTTAAAGGAATCGGGGAGTTTGCAGCAAAAACACCATTTGAAATAATACCATTAAGTAAATCGGTAAAAACGTTAATTGCTATGCGTTTTGAATCTGAAAATGTTCTTGACATTATGAATGATATTGGAAATGCCGCCGCAGCTACAGGCACACCAATAGGGAGAATAGCGTATAATTTAGGTCAGGTTAATTCACAAGGCAGATTAACCGGTATAGATTTAAGGCAATTTGAAATGGCTGGTATTGATGTTCTGGGTGAAGTATTAAAAAATAGAGGTGTTGAAAAAGAAAATATCAATAGAGCAAAAAGTGAATTAAGAAAAAATGTAACTTCTGTTACTTCTAAAGAAGTTATAAAAGCATTTAAAACTATGAGTTCTAAAGGTGGTATATTTTTTAATTTAATGATTGATCAATCAAAAACACTTGGTGGATTATGGTCAAATTTAAAAGATTTTATGACATTAGCCTCTTTGTCAATGAGAGATTTTTTATTGCCTACTGCTAAAAAAGTTGTTAAATGGTTTTTAAAATTAACAGAAGCATTTAAAGATATGTCTTTAATTTTAAAGGCTGTAATCTGGACTTTTCTAGCAATACCTGCTGTTATAGCACCTTTACTTTTGGCGTTTACTTTACTTATTCATTTAGGAACATTTGTATCGGGTACATTTGTATTAATGGCAAGAAGTGCTACTGCTGCAAATACATCAATGAATATGTTACTTTTAAAATTTGGTTTATTAGCTCTTGCATTTATTGCGGTTATTGCATTATTAGTACTTTTAACTGAAGATATAGTTGCATTTACAAAAGGGCAAAAATCTTTAATAGGTGAATTTCTTGAACCGTGGTCAACATTACAACCAAAAATGAAAGCTGTTTTAGATCCATTTTTAATATTAATTAATGATACATGGGAAAATTTAAAAAAGATGTTTAACGGTATAATTAAATTTATTAAAGGATCATTGACAGATGATTTAGAATTGACATTAGAAGGTGTTGATGGAATTGTTAGGGGTTTTTTTGGTGGATTTGGTGATTTATCTGCAATACTATATGGGATTTTAAAAGGATTATCAAAAGTTTTATCTTCATTTATAATAAATCTTTTACCTAATTTAATTACTGGTTTGGTTAAAGGTTTTGAAAATGCTTTTGATTCTGTAGTTTTTTATATTATTGAATCATTTATAAAAATGTTTGATGACATATGGGAAAGTTTTAAAAATTCAAAACTTGGAAAAATACTTACTAAATTAATTCCAGGGATGAATGTTGATATTAAAGATACATCCGGCAAAGGTTTTATTGATCAAATAGGAAATAATTTTAAAAATTCTGTTAATAAATTTGGTTTTAATTCAAACTTTATGAGAACAAAAACAATAGGTGATCAAATATCAAAAAACCCAAATAGAGCAAGTAAAACATTTAATATTAATGCAAATATTGAAACATATGTACCTGAAGGCACACCCCAATTTCAAATTGATGTATTAAGAGAAACAGCAAGATTGTCGGCAGAAGAAGTTTTTAATAAAAACCTTGAAAATTTATCTACAAATTTTGCTGGGAGTAATTAAAATGGTAACTATTTCAACTAGTAAAAAAAAACATGGAAAGATTCAGGATTTAATCCTTGATGTTACTTTACAAG
>JAUWLK010000119.1 GCA_030613745.1 Flavobacteriaceae bacterium
CAGGAATAAACATCGAAGAATTTGCTAAAATTATTTTAAAAATATCTGAGTTATTACAAATTGCTCCTGAAATAGCAGAATTAGATATCAATCCGCTCTTGGCTTTTGAAGATGAAATTATTGCTGTAGATGCTAGAATTAAAATTGAAAAATGAACAAGAAGTAAGGAGTAAAGAGTAAGGAAATTAAAATTTAACTACTTCTCCTCTACTAGTTGAAGAGTCACTTCCAATATAAAAATTTGTGTGTTTTGGTATAATTCTTTTGGAAATATTTTCAAGTTCCAATAATTGAAATTTTTTGATAATCTCTTTATAAGGCATAAATACGCTATCAAAAATAATCGTGTCAAAATCAGCAATATTTAATGGAATACTATTACTTATTTGTGCTTTTTCAGTTTGTAGTTTGTGTTTTATTTTATTGAAAATTTCTTGATTATCACCTATAAATAATATTCTACTTTTAATTCGATTATTATCGGATTCACTCTTTTCTTTAGATAATGTAATTGATTTAAAAATAGTCAGTGTTTTAATTCCCATATACATCATTAAATTATAAAATGGGTTTACCTTAAAATGCTTTTTATAAAATATTCGCATGGCTCCATAAAAATGTTTGAGATAAGAAATATCTTTTACAGTACTTTCACCTTTATAATGAATTATTGTAGTTGACCCAAAGTAATAATTTTGATAACCTTTATTTAACAGTTTATAACTCAAATCAATATCTTCTCCGTACATAAAATAATCTTCATCAAAACCACCAATCGATTGATATACTTTTCTTTTTAACAACATAAATGCACCAGTTAAAATTTCAACCTCAGCATTTTTATTTAAAGGAAGATAATTGGCATAATAATTTTTTGAATTCCCTCTAATTTTTTGATTTGCAATTCTTATAGTTGGAACATTACGTTTACTCTCAGGCAAAAAATTTCCGGTTCCATCAATTAATTTTACACCTATAGCTCCCAAGTTTTTTTGTATTTCAGCAAAATGTAAAATTTTATCAAAAGTATCTTCGGAAACAATAGTATCTGGATTTAATATTAAAATATACTCTCCATTTGCTTTATCTACTCCTTGATTATTTGCTTTTGAAAAACCAAGGTTATTTTTATTTGATATCCATTTTATATCAGTAAATTTTTTGGATATCATTTCATAAGTACCATCAGTAGAATTATTATCAACAACTATAATTTCAGCAACAATATTTTTACAAGCTTCTTGTACACTCAACAAACATTGTTCTAAAAAATTGGATACATTATAACTGACAATAATAATGGATAACTTCATTAAAACGACTTTAATTTTTTATAAAAATATTGCTTTTTAAATTAAATAAGCTCTGTATTAATAAAATTGATTTTTAAAAATTAAAAAGTGTAAATTTAACCATCAAAAATATAGTACAAAGTTATGCTATCAAGAAAAGTAATTATGATAAATGAATATAATTGTTTTAATATAACGAGTTGGCAAGCATAAAAGAAATATGGACAATGCAACTACAAAATGGAATACTAAACTTTATAATGATAAACATTCATTTGTTTACAATTACGGAGAAGAATTAATCAACTTACTTGACCCAAAGAAAAATGAACGTATTTTAGATTTAGGATGTGGTTCTGGTCAACTGACTTCTAAAATTAATGAATTAGTAAAAGAAATCATTGGTATAGACATATCACCAGAAATGATACAAGATGCTAAATCAAAATTCAAAAACATAGACTTTCAAGTTGCAGATGCTTCAAGTTTCAGGTTTAAGGAAAAATTTGATGCAATTTTCTCAAATGCAACACTTCATTGGGTAACAAACTACAAAAGTGCTATAAAATGTATGTTTGAAAATTTAAAATCTAACGGAAAAATTGTACTTGAATTTGGTGGAAAAGGAAATGTACAAACTATTGTTAATCAACTAAGAGATTCTTTAGCAAATAGAGGATATTTAGAACAATCAAAATTACAATTATGGTATTTCCCTTCTATTGCAGAATATTCAACTGAACTTGAGTCTGTAGGATTTAGAGTAATTATGGCTCAACATTTTGACAGACCTACAGAATTAGCTGATGAAAATTCTGGAATAAAAGATTGGATTTCTATGTTCGGGGAGAGTTTTCTTAAGAATGTTATGCCTAAACATATTGAGGAAATAAAAAATGAAGTACAAGAAATGATAAAATCAGATTGTCTTAAAAATGGAAAATGGTTTGCCGATTATAAAAGAATTCGAATTATTGCTATTAAAGAAGATAAAAACGCATGCTAATAATTGATATAAAACATATAAAGAATAGTATAATTTAGTTAAAATAAATATTAATGATTGGTATTGTTGGTGGAATAGGCCCATTTGCTGGAATAGATTTACTTAAAAAAGTATTTAATAATACTTTGGCAAATAGTGATCAGGAACATCTTGACACAGTATTATTATCTATGTCTTCAAAAATTGAAGACCGTACACAGTACCTAATTGGTAAAGTAAAGATTAACCCCGGACTTGCTATTGTAGAAGTTCTTCTTCAACTAGAAAAAACAGGAGCTACAATTGCAGGAATCCCTTGTAACACAGCTCATTCAGAAAAAATATTTAATGTCATTCAGCTTGGATTAGAAAAAGCCAAAAGTAATATTAAGGTTTTAAACATGATTGATGAAACAGTTTTTTTTATTGCACGTAACTATACAAATATTACTAAAGTTGGAGTGTTATCAACTACAGGAACATATAATAGCAATATATACCCTTCATCATTAAGGTCAAAAGGTTATGAGGTAATAGTACCTTCACAAGAAATGCAGGAAAATTTAATTCATCCCGCAATTTACCATCCAGTCTATGGTATCAAAGCGGAATCAAACCTTATTCATCCACAAGCAAGGGAAAACTTATTAAAGGGTATCTCCTATTTAAAAGAACAAGGTGCACAAGCTGTAATTCTTGGTTGCACAGAAATACCACTAGTTATCAAAGAACCAAAAATCAATGATTTAATCACAATAGACCCCACTAATGTTCTTGCAAGAGCACTGATTTATAAAGAAAATCCCAAAAAATTAAAGCCACTTTAATAATTTATTATGTCTAAAATTCTAATTGCACTTTTTACTCTCTTAATTTTTTTCTCTCATAGTCAAGCCCAAAACCGATCAAGAGCTAGAGAACTAGGTATAGAACCAGGTATTCTTAACCCTGATAGATGGAATGCTATTACTGATGTAGAAGGAGTTTCAGTTGGTCAAAAAACCCTTGTAGTGGGAGATTCAATTCGTACAGGAGTAACAGTAATCATTCCACATCAAGGAAATTTATTTCAAGAAAAAGTACCTGCTGCTGTGTTTGTAGGAAATGGGTTTGGTAAAGCAATCGGATTCACTCAAATAGAAGAGCTGGGTAATATAGAAACACCAATTGCTTTAACCAACACACTCAATGCATTTTTAGTTGCTAATGCTTTGGTAGATTACACATTGTCAATTCCTGAAAATGCTACTATTAGGTCTGTTAATCCTGTTGTAGGTGAAACCAACGATGGCTGGCTCAATGATATTAGAGGGCGTCATGTTAAGAACCAAGATGTTCAAGAGGCAATAAAATTTGCTAGCACAGAAACTGTTGAAGAAGGAAATGTAGGTGCAGGAACCGGAACAAGATGTTTGGGTTTTAAAGGAGGTATTGGAACTTCTTCTCGTGTGCTTCCAAAAGAAAAAGGTGGTTATACCGTAGGTGTTCTTGTTCAAACAAATTTTGGAGGAATTCTTACCATAAATGGCGCTCCTGTGGGTGAAGAATTAAACAATTTTTATATGGCGGAAGATGTTCCTTATGTAGTAGATGGTTCGTGCATGATTGTAATTGCTACTGATGCACCATTATCAGCCAGAAACTTAAAACGTCTTGCTAAACGATCTTTTTTAGCCTTTGGCAAAGTAGGCTCTTTTTCATCCAATGGCAGTGGTGATTACAGTATTGCCTTTAGTACACATCCAAAACTTCGTATACCTTACAACTCCACTGAAAAAGAAAAAATAATTATTGATGTTCCTAATGACTATATGTCTCCTCTTTTTCTTGCAGTAGTTGAAGCTACAGAAGAGGCTATTTATAATTCCCTGTTTATGGCAACAGACATGAAAGGACAAAATGGAAGAACTATGAAAGCGCTACCTATTATTAAAACACTCAAAATAATGGACAAGTATAAAGCTCGTAAAAAAAAATTGCTCAATTATATTGAATAGAAAAATTAAACTTACTTTAGAAATTAATAACAAACATCAGAAAATTTCAATTTCAAATCCAAAGCAAACTATAACAAAAAAATTAAGTACTAAGCAAAATTAAAATCAAGAAAATTATGAACAAATATCCTATTTACTATCTTTTTATTATATTCTTGATGTCTTGTGATTTTCAGACATCTACTACTCAAGATACAAAACTTACTATCCAAACTTTCTCAGACTCATTTCAACCATCTGTATTTGATAATAACGACCGGATACAAAGGGTAAAAGACCTAGCACCTGCACTACAAAAACTGATTGAAGAATATGCAATTGCAAGAAAAATACCCGGCATAGCTTATGGTATTGTTGTAGATGATTCATTAGTTATTGCTTCAGCTACAGGGCTAATCAATCTTGACACCAAGCTATCTGCTTCCAAAAATTCATCCTTTCGTATTGCTTCGATGACCAAAAGTTTTACAGCCATGGCTATATTGAAATTACGAGATGAAGGAAAACTAAGTCTTAATGATCCCGTTGCTAATTACATCCCAGAAATGGCTAACCTGAATTATTTAACCAGTGATGCTCCTATGATTGATATAGAAAACCTGTTAACTATGACAACCGGATTTCCAGAAGATAATCCGTGGGGAGATCGACAACTTGATGAAACTGATCAAATGCTTATCGATTTGATTGCACAAGGCGTATCGTTTTCTAATGTTCCATCTTTTCAATTTGAGTACAGTAATACAGGCTATGCACTACTCGGTAATGTTATTTCTCGTGTTTCAGGTATGCCTTATCAGGAATATATCAAAAAGAATATCTTACAACCATTGGGTATGGAACATACCTACTGGGAATACTCAAATATTAACACAGAACAATTGGTACTTGGCTATCGATGGGAAGATGAACAATGGAAGAAAGAACCACTACTTCATGATGGTTCTTTTGGCGCAATGGGCGGGTTAATAACTTCCATTGAAGATTTTAGTAAATATGTTAGTTTTCACTTATCAGCATGGCCTCCCAGGAGTGGTAAAGATAACGGGCTAATTAAACGAAGTGCTTTACGGGAAATGCATACACCACAATTTACCAGTTTATATGCAAATGCCAAGAACTTTAATGGTGAGCCATGCGCTGCCATGTCAGGATATGGATATGGACTGGGTATCTCAAAAGATTGTGAAAAAATTACCAGAATTCGACATGGAGGAGCGCTTCCTGGTTTTGGCAGTAATTACATTTTTTATCCTGAATATGGAGTTGGTATTATGGCTTTTGGCAACCTTACATATACAGGCCCTCTACCTTCAAAAGAAATTGAAAAACTACTTTTTGAAACGGCCAAGTTACTGCCTCGAAAACTCCCTGTATCCGATATACTGAAACAACGTAAGGAACAAGTAGCCAAATTAATTCAGACATGGGACTCAAACCTAGAAGCAGATATACTGGCAGAAAATTTTTATATGGATCAGTCTCGTAAACATCGTATGTCACAAGTGCAGGAAATACTGAAAAAAGCAGGAGCAATCCAAAAAATTAATAAAATTGATCCATACAATCAGTTGCGAGGTGTTTTTGAAATACAAGCTAAAAATGGTATAATTCGTGTTTACTTTACCCTAAGCCCAGAGAACAATCCAAAAGTGCAAAACTTAGATATTTCATTTAAGTCAAATAAAACTGAGGCAAAAGGTATTTGATTTTAATAAAAATGAAAACACCACTAATAATGTAAAAGCAACAAGTTGATTATGTATTTATTGTTTCATGATGGAATCGAATTTACAAGTGTAGAAATAAATCAACTAAAGAGCAAAGCAAATGGCGGAACCCGATTAGTAATATCATATATATCAATTGGTGAAGCTGAAGAATATAGATACTATTGGAATAGTAACTGGAATAAAGAATAGCAAAATATTATATATGGAAATGGTAATTCCTATTTAAAAAAAGTATTAATCGCAAATTTTGATGGGGTTTATCTTGATATTATTGATGCTTTTGAGTTTTATGAATAAAGAAAAAACAATACCAAAATTAGAGTAAAACTAATGTTATCCCAAAAAAACAATAGGTTAAATGTTTATATTTGTATGTCTATAACAAGTTAGTGGCAAACTCTGAAAAAAACTTATGAATATTATTTACACTATTCTAAATGGCAAAATAGAATGTGAGGAACACTCCTCGAATATTGATTTTGGATTAGTTTTTGAACAAGATGGTGTGATTAATATTGAAACTTATATTACAGATAAATCTTTTTTTGAAAAAACTGAAAAATCCAATAATTACTATAAAATAATCGGAATTACAGAAAAAGGATATGATATAATTTGTAGCCATTTATTTTGTAATTCTTATAGCTATGAGAACAGAAAAGGAAAATTTACGTGTAACAGTAAAATAACAGTTATCGACAATAAAGAACCCGAAAAATACAAAGAAAATGATCAACCACTTGATAAAAGTATTTTCTTCGTAGAATTAGAAGGTTTAAATACAAAATTTGCAAATCACACGAGCATACAAAAACATAGAGGAACACAAAAGATAGATATCTTTCCCGGCTTCACTTTCGACCATACAAATATTGGTTTTATGTTCAACCACCCTGATATTATAGGAAATTATTATAGTGTAGATTTAATAGAAAATCCTGAAAATAATAATATAATAATTGATTTCAGAAATAAAGAAGGTTATTGCCGTTTTTCAAATTTCATTTATGAAACAATGAGGAATGAACTTTTAAGTTTTTTATCTTTTTTAAACGGAGCCAGTGTGAGATTACGAAAAGAATTAAAAGGTTATTATTACAGTGATAAAGGCAATAATATTTTTGATAGTCAAGAGGTAATATTGTATTCCTTTAAACAAGAAAAAGAAAATAATCAAAATGATTATTTTCCTATAAATGACCATCATTCCTATAGCAGTGAGATTTTTTCAAAAATGTTTTTTCAAGGTTTTGATAAATTCTATCAACTTAATAAATTATTGGATTTTCAATCACTTATTTTTTCATTAAACAATACAAACACAAATGGTTTAAATGAAAGATATTACATTCTAATTACTGCTTTAGAAAGAGTATGTAAAAACTATACAAAAAATTCAAGCAACTCAAAACATCTTATTGATGAAAACATTTATCAAACAATGATAAAGCCTCGATTTAAAGAATTTTTTAATACTTTAAAAAAAGAAGTTGTTATTAAAGATAAATCGGCTTGGAACATTTACTCTTCAAAATTAGGAGACTTAAATCGTAGGAATAATAAAGACACAAAACAAAAAATTTATAGTTTTTTTGAGTATGCTAAAATCAATTTAAATAAATCTGTTATAAACTTGATTGAAATAGAACGAAATGATGCAGTTCACGAAGGAATAATTGGCAGAAACGATGAAGAAGAAATTAATAACTACCTGAAATTAGACCATATTTTAAGAGATTGTATTGCGAATTTAATTGAATATGATGGTATAAGGAAAAGAAAATTTGATTACACCAAAGAATAACGTCAGCCACTAATTGAGTAGACGGCTCCATCCATAAATGAATGGAGTGCGCCTCTCACACCACCGTACATACGGGTCTCGTATACGGCGGTTCGATAATGAAACTTA
>JAUWLK010000066.1 GCA_030613745.1 Flavobacteriaceae bacterium
CAAAATGATGACTTAAACAATGAAAAGTATCTGGTGCATTTTCTTTATCAATATGCCAATGGTGTTTGGGTTTTAATTTTCGTAAAAATTGTTTTATTCTTTTTGAAACAACCATTCCACCAAATGTGAGTAAAATTTCAGGTTGTAAATCTTTTAATTCTATATCATTTAAGTGAGAAATTAATTTATCAATACAATTGATAAACTTATTGTTATATACATTTGATGAAGTTTCTGTAAAAACTAATACTGAAGGGTCTTTAACAATATGATCAAGTTGGGTTTGAATTAATTCATCAGGATAATTTACTCCAACAAGAACTATTTTTTTAGTAGACTTGTTCCAAATACTAGCAAATTTTTGTAATTCTTCAACTTTTAAAGGTTCTTCATCAAGTAATGATTGTTTTAATAGTGCATTTTCTTTTTTCTCAATATTAAACTCAAATTCATAAAGATTATCTACAGTTTCATACAAGGGTTCATCAAATGGAACATTAATATGTACTGGGCCTTTTAACTCGATTGTTAATTTTAAAGCTGTTTGTATAAGTTCATTATTTTTATAAGATGAGCTTTCTTTTTCAATTAAATTCGCACTAAAAAGTATATGATTCTCAAACACATTTTCTTGTCTAATTGTTTGTCCGTCACCTATATCAATCAAATGCTTTGGCCTATCAGCCGAAATAACCACCAATGGAATATTGCTATAAAATGCTTCCGCTACAGCGGGATAATAATTCAACAATGCCGAACCGGAAGTACAAACTACAGCAACTGGTTTTAAGGTTTGTTGCGCTATTCCTAAAGCAAAAAAAGCAGCACTTCGCTCATCAACAATACTCAAAGTATTAATTTTTGGATGGTTTACAAAACCTATGGTTAAGGGCGCATTACGTGAACCTGGAGAAATCACAACAATTTCAATTCCACTTACAATGCACTGTTGTAAAACTAATTGCGCTAGTTTATTTTGAGGATATTGAAGCATGAATTTTTATTGAATTAATATATACAAAAATAAGAATGTTTTGTACAATTCATTTTTTTTATTATTTCTTTTTTCAATCATTATGAACTTTGTATGTTGTGTAATAATTGTTACTTTAAAAAAAATTGATTATCTTTATAATTTAACCATAGCAAATTAATTTGCTACCATAATTCCCTCATTATGAAAACAGCTAATCGATTTTTAGTTTTAATTGCAGTTGTATTATTAAGCAGTACCTCCTGTAAAGATAGTAAAGAACATATTGTTACACTTAATGTTGACACTTCCCTAATCGAAAAATCTAACATTAATGATTATTGTGATTTTGGACAGAATAAAGATAGCATTTCGAATGAAGATTACACAATTATAGTAAATGTCGGAGACAAAATTACTTGGCAAGGCATTTCAACTTCTTCTGAATATGATACTGTCAAGATTAAGAAAATAAAACATGTAAAAGGAGAAGGGAGAAATGTTTTTGATAAAGATTCTCTAAGTGGCAATGAAAAGGTTATTGGAAGGGTATTACATTACACAAAAAAAGATAAACCATATAAATATAAAATATTTTTTACAGTATATAATAACGGGGTTAGACGAAATGGTACATTTCATATTGATCCAAAAATTCAAGTGAATCAATGATCTTTTATTATTAACTAGTTTTTAATCCTAATGGGAAACTCTTGTTCCATAATATATTTAAAAAAAAAGGCCTATTTGATACTAGGCTTTTTTTTTATTTTTTGCTCAGGTGTTTTTAGTCAGAATCAAAGACTTGCAGATAGTCTGGAATCAGTCTATTTACTGAACACCTATGAAGAACAGGATCGATTAAATCTCCTAAAACAACTAGCTGTAAATCATCCAGATCCAGAAAAGAAGTTGTTTTTTAGTGAAAAACTCATAGAGACAGCTCAAGCATTAGATTCTATCGATTATTTGTTTAGTGGATTTCTCCAAAAAGGAACCGCACTCAGAAATAAAGGTGACCTTAGCGAAGCTTTGAAAAGTTATTTTCAAGCTACAAAATTTACTAATGAAGAAAAGGAACTAGGTATAATAAATATCACTATTGCTGATGTTTATTCAATTATGGGAGATCACAATAACGCAATTCATTATTATCAGAGTGCAATCGATATTCTAAGGGAAGAAAATGATTCCATAAAATTTGCTTCAGCACTTTTGAATGCAGGTGATGAATATTTCAAACAGCGTAAGCTAGATTCAGCCATGATATTTTACAAAGAATCGGGAAAAATATTCAATGCTAAAAACTATGAAATAGGTGTAGCTTATAACCTTGGTAATGTAGGGAAAGTTTATGCACAAAAGGGGAGAAATAAGATGGCTGAAAAAAATATTAACAAAGCAATAGAAATACTTGGCAAACTTGGAGATTATCCTGCAATCTGTGAGTATCTCACCGACATGTCCGATATATATCTCGAAAAAGAAGATGTATTGACTGCCATGAATTTTGCTATTAGAAGTCTCGAACTGTCTGAGCGTTATGGTTTGAAAGAAAAGATCAGCGTTGCAAATCTAAAGCTTTCAGAACTGTATGAAAAAACTGGAAACCTGGGAGAATCCTATAGATATTACAAGAACCACATTGCATATAGAGATAGTGTCTATAATATTGCATCCGTCCAGCAAATGGCTAATCTACGTACAGATTTTGAAGTTGCTCAAAAGCAGATTGAAGTAGATCTGCTCAACCAGGGAAAAAGAAACCAGCAGAACCTTTTTATTGCCACGATCGTCATTCTTGGTTTGACTACAGTATTACTTCTCACTTTGTACTGGTATTATAGAACTATTTCAAAGGAAAAAAAAAGATCAGAGAATCTCCTCCTAAATATCTTACCATTTGAGACTGCTAAGGAATTAATGAAATTTGGAAAAGTGCAAGCTAAAAAATTTGACTCAGTTACAGTATTATTTACAGATTTTCAAGCCTTTACCCATTACTCTCAAAAACTATCGCCGGAAATATTAGTGAAAAGTGTGAATTTTTATTTTTCAAAGTTTGATGAAATCATCGAAAAGCACGGATTGGAAAAGATAAAAACTATTGGTGATGCTTATATGTGTGCTGGAGGTTTACCTTTTCCAACAAATAACCACTCTTTAAAGATCTTACAAGCTGCTTTTGAAATTGTTGAATTCGTAACAGAATCTAAAAAAGCAAGTAATAATAATATTGCTCATTTTGATGTGCGAATTGGTATTAATACAGGTCCGGTAGTAGCTGGAGTAGTAGGTACTACAAAATTTGCTTACGATATATGGGGCGATACAGTTAATGTGGCTTCACGTATGGAATCTTTGTCAGAGCCAGGAAAAATTAATATTTCAGAAAACACTTATAATTTGATTAAAGATAAATATGAGTGTGAATATAGAGGTGAATTCCATATTAAAAATAAAGGAATGGTGAAAATGTATTTTGCAAATAACGTAAAACCAAAAGAGTTATACCATGACATACAAGAGAAAAATATTGAAATATAAATTTTTATAGTATATTTAGTTAAATAAATTAAAAAAAATACAATGTCTGATCCAAATAATTATTGGATGCAATTGGAAAGATTAGAAAGACTTATCCGTGCATCTGAGCTTAAAGCAGGGCTCATATTCTCATTTCACAGTCTGATATTAGGATTCTTTTTTGATAGAATGGAACATTTACAACAAATCTTTCAAAAAAATATTTTCTTTATTATCTTGGTATCTTTATGGTTAATTTTTGTGATCATCTCATTATTTTTTTCAATTAAGTGTTTTATCCCTAGAATGGAATTGAAATATGACAAGAACGTATTTTTCTTTAGAGATGCAGTTTACCGTTTTGGTGACATTAAAGAGTATCGTAAAAAATTGATCGATGTTTGTAATAATCAAGAATATCTATTTAAGCATCTTAGCGAGCAAATACACGTAGAAAGTAAGATAATTGATTATAAATTTAAATGTGTCAAAAAATCTATAAAATTCTTTGCAATTAGTTTTATTTTCGTGGTCTTAATGATTGTATTATGGGTAATAATTCTATAAATAAGTATGTTATCTATATTATTGAATGAAGGGTTATAATAAAATAAGAAAAAAAGCTAAAGAGATATTAAATTCAAATTTATCTCATAAGTTGCACTATCATACAGTACATCATACTTTAGATGTACTTAATATGATCAATCAATCTATCAGACGAGAAAAAATTAACCAATACGATGCAAAACTTTTGCGTATAGGCACTTTATTTCATGATAGTGGCTTTTCTGTTTCCAACATTAATCATGAAGAACATAGTGTTGAAATAGCTAAAAAATACATGGTAGAATATGGCTTTTCTAAAGAAAATATTGAAGTTGTAAAAGGGCTCATTATGGCAACTCGTACCCCTCAAGCTCCCAAAAATTATTTAGAAAAAATTATTTGTGATGCTGATCTGGATTATTTAGGTAGAAATGAATTTTACACGAAAAGTAACCTTCTTTTTAAAGAGCTAAAAGCTTTTTCAATTATTAACAATATTCATGAATGGAATAAAGCTCAAATAAAGTTTTTAGAAGAACATCATTATCATACAGAATTTGCTCAAAAAAATAGACAACCACAAAAGGAAAAACGTATAAAAGAGTTAAAACTATTGGTAAAAAATGCACATAAAAGTATGTGACTTTTAATCATCGTTATAGAACTTTTTTCATCACCTCACTTTTTACAACGGTTTCTTCCCACTCTTTTTCGGTGTTAATATCAATAGTAATACCTCCTCCAATATAAATTATTGCTTTTTTATCCTAGTCAGTAGATTGTGCAAGTAAAATTTGCATACATCGTAAATCAGATTGTTCATTGATATTCAATTCACCTAAAAACCCTGTATAAAATTCTCGATGATAGCCTTCCTTTTTTAAAATAGAATCCATGCCTATAATATTCAGATCTTCCAATATTTGATATCATTTTTGGGACCTTCAAGAATCCGAAAAACTATGAATATGAAACAGAATTTTACCATGGAACTTCAAAAAGGGTCTTGGATATGTTTTTATTTAAAGATATAATGGACAGTGAAAATTAATAATGTTTTATTAAATAAAGCCTCGTTTACTTAAGATAAGTATACTATATAAATTTGGTTAAAATATTGATTATTAATTTTTTATTATATTGCATGTAAATACTAACTAAAATTAAATTAGACATGAAACTATTATTGAGTGTGTTTTCTGTTATACTATTTTTTCTTTTTATAACATCCTGTAACAATCAAAAAGAAGCACCCCCATTTCCTTATAATGAAAATGAATACGCACAACCTAAAACAAAAAGTTTTGAATTTTCTAAACCCGACACCTTACAATGGGTCACATCAAAATTAAAAACTTTACCCACCAAAAAATTCTCCTGGAATAGAATTCCTTCAAAGCCTTTTGATATTGGAGAACCATATGCTTTAAAAGCACCTTTAACAACAAAACCATTTAACTGGGACAGTTTACCAAGTACCGATTTTAGTTTAGAGAAAATACCAAAACAAGATCTTAGAATAAAAGTATCAGTTTTAGGAGAACCAAAAATAGTAAAGGCTGCAAACCCTTTAGTACTACCACAATCCTCTCGTGGTGTGATGCAAATAGATATCAATTTTGGCCTACCCGGTACTAACTATTGTAGCATAAAAGATAAAGATGGGATGCTTTGGTTTGGTACCGGCAATGGAATTGCCAGATATGATTCAGAAAATTTGAAAATATATGGAGAGGATCAAGGTTTAAATGTTGGAAGTGTATATAGTATGCTTTTCGATACAAATGGAAGACTATGGATTACGGATAATTCAAATTATATTTTTGTTATTGATATTGAAGCCAATCTTATATATAAATTTCCAAATTCTAATAATTTATTAGATGTATATGGCATGATGGAGGATAATGAAGAAAGAATTTGGTTTGCAAACAGAGATTTTGGTTATATAATAGTTGATCTGAAAGAAAAGTGGTCAAGACAGATTAACCCCAAAAATGGTCTTTTAGGAAATTTTAATATTAAACCATTTCAAGACAGTGAAGGTCTTATTTGGCTTTCTACTAATCGAGGTGTTAATGTTTTAGATCTAAAAGCGGGAAAAAATATTACACTTACTAAAGATAATGGATTATTAGGCAATTTTGTGGCTTCTTTTTATGAAGATAGAGAAGGTAAATTATGGATTACAGGAGGTGGAGGTATTCAAATATTAAATAAAGAAAAAACTGAATTATCCTATTTTACTGCCCAACAAGGCTTGGAAGGTTTACCAGCTGCCTCTGAAATTTTTCAAGATAATTTAGATAACTTTTGGATCGGTTCTACTAATGGCTTGTTATTTTCTTATGATGAAGCTGCCGGAATATTGGAAAAATATGTACTCAATAATACAAATAGCCAATTTGTTTTCAATATTTTGGAAGACCAACAGGGTCAGATTTGGGCATCGATTGCCCAGGGTGGTTTGTATAAAATAGATCTAAAAACAGGGAAACCAGGAAATTTTACTAAAGCTAATGGGCTGACAGATAACAGGGTATGGAGAACTTTAGTAGCTAAAGATGGTAAAATATGGATAGGTACAGAAGGAGGTATTGATGTTTATAATCCAGAAGAAGAGACAATCAAACACTTGGGTACTGAACAAGGATTAGTACATGATTATACCTATGTACTTATGGAAGATTCTAAGGGTAGGATTTGGGCATCAGGAAGTAATTTTGGAGTTAGTATCATTGATCCGAAAAAAGAGATCATAGAAAAATTAACAAAAGAAAAAGGATTAGAAACGAATAGTGTTAGGTATATTTTCGAAGATAAGAACGGACTTGTTTGGATGGGAGGTAATCCTGGTGAAATACACAAATTTGATCTAGAAAATACTATATATAAAAGTCTAGCCCTAGATACAACTCGAACTCCAGATCTAATTAATGTGATTTTTGAAGATAGCAAAAATAATATTTGGTTGGGGTCTCGAAACAATGGTCTTCAAAAAATTGACCCAATAAATAATACACGTGTTAGAATTACTACTGAAAATGGATTAGCTGGAGACGAAATCATGTCAATTACTGAAGATGAACAAGAAAATGTTTGGGTAGCAACGTTAAAAGGAGTGCAAATAATTGATATAAAAAATAAAGAGCTAACTACTTTTACTACGGAAGAAGGCTTAGCGGCAAATGATGTGTATGATATTACCGAACATAAAGGAAAATTCTTTTTAGGAAATTCAAAAGGAATCACCATTTTAACACCTATAGATAAGGGAGAAAAACAATTTTTATGGAAGGTAAGAACCCTTGGCATCAAGCAAGGAATAAATGGACCTGATATTTCTCAAAATAGTATTGATTTTGATAAAAATGGAAGGTTATGGGCAGGAGGATCTCCGCTTAGAGAACTCATTGTAATTGATGAAATAGAAGAAGATACCACTGCTTACCCAACTGTCATTACCGGAATAAATATAATGGATAAAAAAAGGAGTTTTATTGATGTAAACCTATTAAAAGAAAAAAGAAAAAATTTGGATACCTTATGGGATAAAAATAAACCATATAAATTCAATAAAACGGCGAAAGATTCCAGTTACCTTGCACTTAATAATATTAATTGGAGTACCGTAAAAGGCTCACATAATATTCCTGTTGATTTTACCTTACCTTATACACAAAATTATTTGAGTTTTAATTTTAATGGAGGGCAATTTAGGAACCCTGATAAGGTTGTTTATCGATATATTTTGGAAGGTATCGATAAAAATTGGAGCCCTATTACCAAAAAAACGGAAAGTGAGAATTATAGAGACCTCCCGCCTGGAGATTATAATCTTAAAGTAGCCTCAAAAGGTTTTAATGGAGTGTGGAGTGAACCTTCCGAATTAAAATTTACGATCACACCACCCTGGTGGCAAAGCTGGTGGGCCTATACTATTTTTGTAGCATTATTTTTGGGCTTGGGCTTGGTTATTTTACACTACCGTTCGCAATGGTTAAAAAAGGAAAACAAAATTTTAGAAGAGAAAGTTAATCATCGTACTGCACAACTTAAAAAAACAATCGAAGATCTGGAAAATACACAAAGTCAGTTAATACACTCCGAGAAAATGGCCAGCCTTGGTGAACTTACAGCAGGTATTGCCCATGAAATTCAAAACCCGATGAATTTTATTACTAATTTTTCCGAAGTGAGTATTGAATTGATAGATGAAATGTGTGATGAATTGGACAAAGGAGATGTGGAAGAGGCAAAAACAATTTCTAAAGACATTGCACAAAATTTAGATAAAATTACCCACCATGGCAAGCGAGCAAGTAGTATTGTAAAAGGTATGCTTGAGCATTCTCGAAATACTTCCGGTCAAAAAGAATTGACCGATATTAATGTTCTGGCCGATGAGTATTTGCGTTTGTCTTACCATGGATTAAGAGCAAAAAACAAATCCTTTAATGCCGATTTTAAAACAGATCTGGATGAGAGTTTACCTAAAGTTGAAGTAATCCCTCAGGATCTGGGCAGGGTAATATTAAACTTGATCAATAATGCGTTTTATGCGGTTACCTCAATTCCTGAAGAAGAAAAAGATGAAAATTATAAACCATTGGTTACTGTGAGTACAAAAAAGATGGATGATCAAGTACTCATTTCTATTAAAGATAATGGACCTGGTATTCCTGATGATATCAAAGAAAAGATCTTTCAACCTTTCTTTACAACCAAACCAACAGGAAAAGGAACCGGACTCGGTTTATCATTGGCATATGACATTATTACCCAAGCTCATGGAGGAGCAATTAAACTGGATACAGCTCCGGGCAAAGGAACTGAATTTTCCATTTATATCCCTTTGTAACGGGTTTTGATAAATGGTAACAATATATATTAAATACAAATAAAACTAAATACTAAACTAATTAAAAAATGAGAATAATGGTTGTTGACGACGAAAAAGATGTTGAAGTCCTTTTTCGTCAGAAATTTAGAAAAGAAGTGAAAAATAAAAGTCTGGATCTGGTATTTGCTTTTTCCGGGCAGGAGGCTTTGGATATGCTGGAGAAAAGTGATCCGCCAAAGGTGGTTTATATATTTTCAGACATCAATATGCCCGGCATGACCGGACTGGAATTATTAGACAAGGTAAAGATGCGTTTTCCACAAATTAAAGTGAGTATGATCTCTGCCTATGGTGATAAAGCCAATTATGATAAAGCAATAGAATCTGGTGCAAAAGAATTTTTCACCAAACCCATTGATTTTAATTCACTTAAAGAAGAGATAAAAGCATTGATGAACTAATTAGATTTTTATTATTATGATTACCAAAATTCTAGTAGTAGACGACGAAGAAGATTTAAAGATCTTGATCAAACAAAGATTCAGACAAAAGATACGTCAGAACGAATATGAATTTATTTTTGCCGAGAATGGAAGGCATGCTCTGGAACAACTCCTTGAGCATACTGACGTAGATCTGGTTTTGAGCGATATTAATATGCCTGAAATGGATGGGCTAACTTTACTTAGTAAGCTTAGTGAACAAAACTCCTTGTTAAAATCTATCATGGTATCGGCCTATGGCGATATGGAAAACATTCGTACCGCCATGAATCGTGGTGCTTTCGATTTTATTACCAAACCAATTGACTTTAAAGATCTGGAGATTACCATAGAAAAGACCATCGCCCATGTAAATACAATTAAAAAAACCCTGCAAGCTGTTAAAGAAAATAATATTTTACGCATGTATGTTGATGAAACCGTAATCAACTTTATGGGTAGCAAGGAAATAAAGACGGCATTATTTGACAATGAATCTGTAGAAGGTTCAGTGGCATTTATAGATATTTGCGGGTTTACAACCATTAGTGAAAATGAACCTGCTGATAAGATAGTAGAGATGCTAAATGCCTATTTTGACATCATGGTTAAGGAAATAATAAAACAAGAAGGAACTGTTGATAAATTTTTAGGGGATTCTGTAATGGCTACTTTTAAGGGTAAATATCATATTGACAGAACTATAGAGGCCTGCCTGGCCATAAGAGATGCCATAAATAAAACCGATTTGAAAATAGGTATAAAATCGTATAAACCACAGGTTTCCATTGGCATCAATAGTGGTGATATGGTTTGGGGAAATATTGGTTCTTCAACACTACGTCGACTGGATTATACGGTCATTGGAGATGCGGTAAATGTGGCTTCCAGATTGCAGTCGGCAGCCGGAAAAGGAAAAATTTTTATTAGCGAAACAAATTATTTAAAAATTAAAGATTCTTTTAATTGCAAGAAAGTTGGTAAAATTAAATTAAAAAATAAAAAAATACCACTAATCGTATACGAAGTTATTAGTTAACAATATCTATTATTGACAGAATCAGAGTTTTTTTAATAAAAAAATGTGTCCGTAAATGTAGCCTCTAAAATGGAATTTGTTTAGGACCAGGAAGAATTAAAATCAAATTCTGTTGTTCATCATAAATTAGATTGGGATAAAATACAAATTGATTTTTTAGACTGACATCAATATCATACAGATTTTGCAAAAATAACTGACAACCAAACAAAGAAGAACGAATAAAAGAGTTAAAACTATTAGTTAAATAATATCAAAAAATATGTGATTTTAGATTCATATTAAAGAACTTTTTTCATCACCTCACTTTTTACAACGGTTTCTTCCCACTCTTTTTCGGGGTTACTATCTTTTGTAATACCTCCTCCAATATAAATTATTACTTTTTTATCCTCGTTAGTAGCTTGGGCAGGTTTAATTTGCATACATCGTAAGTTTACAAATAAATCAGATTGTTCATTGATATTCAATTCACCTAAAAAACCTGTATAAAATTCACGGTTATACGATTCGTTTGTTAGAATAAAATTTTTAGCTTTCTCTTTAGGTATACCACAAACAGCA
>JAUWLK010000084.1 GCA_030613745.1 Flavobacteriaceae bacterium
TTCCTAGAGGGAAAGCTCCATTTTTTACGAGTTTCCATGAATTATTAATAGTTATAGGCACAATATAAGATGAAGGCGCTTTTTTAACCAATATTTTAATTCCGTTTTCGGAAAACCGTTTAGGCACACCATTTCTACTTCGAGTTCCTTCAGGAAAAATAACAGCAGAACGATTGTTTTTTTGAATGTATTTACCAAAATTACCCAATGCAGTTAATGCTTGTCTGGCATCTTTTCTATCAATTAAAACAGATCCGCCATGGCGTAAATTATAAGAAACACTAGGGATTCCTTTGCTTAATTCAATTTTTGAAACGAATTTTGGATGAAATTTTCTCATAAACCAAAAAATAGGAGGAATATCATAGGTGCTTTGGTGATTGGTTACAATTATTAAGGGAACATTTTCAGGAATATTTTGTTTGTTGATAAACTTTACCCGAGTACCCAAAAAATATAAAGATGCAACCAAACATAAATTCATATAATCAATTACTTTTTTATGCGCTTTATAACCACCTAAATTAAAGGCTAACCATTGAATGGGATGAAAAATAAGTAAGGTTAATCCAAAGAAGAAGTAGTGTAAAATACTTAAAGGATAAGATAGAATTTTTTTAAAGAAATTCATGTTTACTGAGTTTGTTTAAGTTTAAAATAATGAGATCCCATCCCGATAGCTATCGAAATTCACAGGAATTACATTTAATTAAAACCAGTGATCCCAAGGAATTCTACTTAAAACTAATAATAATGCAATACCGTAAAAAATGGCAATAGTTTTAAATTTAGCTTTATCCGTAGTTTTAGATTTATGTTTTGAAAATCCAATGGTAATAAAAACAACTGCTAAAATCATCATTAAAGGGTGTTCTACTACAAAAAGCCGAACAACAGCATCTTTCATGGTAGCACCCATACCATTTTCTACTAAAGAGGTAAAATAATCTGAAGTAAAATAAGCAATAAACCCAATAATTAATTGAATATGAGCAATAATTAATGTAAAAAGTGAAATACGAAGATCTTTATCTTTAAACTCTTTATTAGAAGTTAAACCAATAATTGCGTTTATAAAAGCAACAATTAATATAAGAAGGGCGATATAAGCCCAACCCGAATGTGTCATTTTGATCATAAAATTTAGTTTTTAGTTGAAAGCAAATGTAGTAAAATGAGTTTATTTTTAGTAATAATTATAGTAATAATTATTTATTTTCCTAAATAAATAATAAGTTTGTAGATAGTATAAATTATTAACTCTAAAAACTATATACATGTGAAAAAACTACTATTTTTTTTATTTCTTATTTTTTTTATTACTCCTTTTTATGGGCAAATTCAATCCTATTATAATGGATTAGATTTCACCAAATCTGGAAATGATTTATATCTAGAATTATCTAATAGAATTATATCTACTCATACAGCAATACCATATACATCATCTTCAACTGATACATGGGATGTTTTAATGCAGGTAGATGAAGATCCTGAGAATAACTTAAATGTGTTGTTAATTTATGGATATGATGATACTGATGGTAATTTTCAAACAGATAGAACCAGAGCAAAAACCGAAACAGATACAGGTGGTGGAGATCCAGGTAAATGGAATAGAGAGCATGTTTTTGCAAAATCTCTAGCCAGTCCGTCTTTGTTTACCGAAGATCCCGGACCAGGAACTGATGTACATAATTTAAGACCAGCAGATTCTGAGCAAAATGCTTATAGAAGCAACAGAAAATTTTCTGATGGAATCGGTAATTCTAAAGTTGTTATAAGTGACGGGGGTTGGTATCCTGGTGATGAATGGAAAGGAGATATAGCTCGTATAGTAATGTATATGTATTTACGTTACAACGGAGATGGTTCTAGATCATCTGAAACCCAGTGTTTACCAATAAATGTTGGTTTCGGAACAGCCTTAACCGTTGATCCAAATATGATTGATTTGTTTTTAAGGTGGAATGCAGAAGATCCTGTTTCTGATTTTGAAGATCAACGCAATCCAGTGATCGAAGGAATTCAAGGAAACAGAAACCCTTTTATTGACAACCCATATTTAGCAACTTTGATTTGGGGCGGGTTAAATGCCCAAGACCGTTGGGATTTAAATAATTCTTCTGATAGTGAAAATCCAAGTGTACCAACAAATGTAATCGCCTCTAATATAACAGATGATTCTGTTGAAATTAGCTGGGACGCTTCAACAGACAATGTTGGTGTAATTGATTATTTAATTTATTTAAATGGAACATATTTGCAAACCTCATCATTTACAACAACAATACTTACAGAATTAACAGATAATACAAGCTATGAAATCACTATTAAAGCAAGAGATGCAGCATCAAATTTATCTAACGCAAGTACAATATTAAGTTTTACTACATTAGAAGGTCCAATAGTTTTATTGGAAGAAGATTTTAATGATTGCTCTAATTTAAACTTTTTTACTTATAATGAAGCGAGTAATAAAAATTGGACATGTCAAACTCAATATGGAGAAAACAACACAGGCTCTATGGGTATGAATGGATATGAAGAAGATGTGTTAAGTAAAGATTGGCTAATCACTACAAATCCTATTGAATTTGATAAAAGCACAGGTGAAAAATTAAGTTTTTATGCCGATGCTACTTACGGATCTACACTATTAGAATTAGTTTATTCTTCAGATTATGATGGTTCGGGAAACCCTAATGGTTTTACTTGGACACCTACACCAAATATTACAATTCCGATACACTCTAACGGAGGAGATACAGAAGAAGTATTTACTTTTAATGACGTTGATATTAGTTCCATTACAGGAACAGTTTATATGGCATTTAAATACTATTCCAATTCTAGTCCAACACGATGGACTGTTGATAGTTTTGAAATAACAGCAGAAGAATCTGCATTAGCAATTGGTGATTTCAATACAGATGAGATTGCAATATCAGCATACCCTAACCCAAGTAATGGGACTTTTAAAGTTGCATTACCAATTATGAAGAATGAGGTAACTATTGCAATATATACAATTCAATCTCAATTAATTTCCAAAAAATTATATGCTGTGAATAACGGTATAGTTGAAATTAACATTGATAATAAACCTACTGGATTGTATATTGTACAGGTACTTTTAGAGAATAACTCTGCGGCTTTTAAAATTATTAAGCAATAATTCATTCATTCTTTATTTGAGAATAAGAATAAAAAATGCTATTCAGATTATATGAATAGCATTTTTTAAAAGATACAAAAAGCAATAAACTATGTTTTGGTTTTCACTAATACCTAAAATAATTATCACTATTTGGATAATTTATTTGGCTTTCTATTTCTTCTAAATACAAAATTACCGTTTCTGCATCAGTTTGAGGTTGAATTATTCCATTGGTTGGAAAATATGTATCATAAACTGCTGGGATATAATCATTAAGACCAACAGATAAAATTGTATTATCGGGTATTATATTTCCATTAAGGTCTTTTACATCTATAGAGCCATTTCTATTTTCAAATTTAACTCCAGAATAATAGAATCCAGATCCAGAACCTATCAAAAAGTTTTTAATTTCTGTAACCGTCATCTCGTAAATCATTGTAGGATTATTAAAAGGTAGAATTTCAAAAATTTCTCTTTTTGTAATATCACCAAAATCTAAACTTGACCTGACACCTCCGGTATTTTGAAATGTTAAGTCTACGTCTAACTTTATTCTTAGAGCTTCGGCAACAAAACACCCCACTTGAGGCTTATCGTGGTTTAAATGGGAGTAACCAACTATTTCATTAAAAAACGGATTGTCATTATATTCCTCAATTATTTTTTTTAATTCTGAATCGTGTTCTGTCTGACTGCTTAAATCAATTAATTCATATTCAATGGTTTCAATTTTTTTATCTGTTATTGTCATTTCTATTTTACCCAAATTTTTTAGATAACCACCAGCTTGAAATATAGGAATATTGTTTACAACATTATCAATTTTAGAATGAGAGTGTCCTCCAATAATAAGATCAAAATAAGGGAATTGTTCGGCAAGTTGATAATCACCTAATTTGCCATTATTTTTACTATAACCAATATGAGTTAAAGCAATATATAGATCAGCTTCTTCTTGATCTTTGATATTTGAATATTTTGGAACTACACTTTCAGGTCTTTCGAATGTAAGATTTTTAACACGCCAAGGATGTGTTGAGGGAATAATATCATCTTCCTTGCCATCGGTTTCTATCAAGCCTAAAAAAGTAACTTTTAAATTATCTACACTTATTGTTGTATACTCAAATGGTTGTGGAATACCAGAACTATTCATTTCAACATTAGAGCAAACCCAGTTGAAATTAGCTTGGTTTATTCTATTTTTTAAATTTGTTTCACCATAATCAAATTCATGATTACCAATAACTGAAATATCAAACCCAACTCTATTCATTATATCAATAATTGGGTATCCTTTTTCAGGATAATTATCTACAATGGGGTTTCCTGAAAATATATCACCTCCACTAGTAATAATCACATTTGTTTCTTGTCTTTCTTCATCAATAATATATTTTATTTTCGAAAAATTATCTATTTGTCCATGAATATCATTAACAATAAAAATTGTGAGATTTTTTGTAATTAGCTCATTAGGAGTATTTCCAATATTATCGTTATCCGTTGTACAACTTATAATCGAGAAAACAATAAATAAATAAAAAGTAAATAATTTCTTCATGTTTTTATTTTAATGAGAATGTTTTTAATAATGTTTGCTCGGTTAGGCATATTATTGATTTTCAATTTTGGAAATCAGACTAAAGGTAGTTAAAACTTTGAATTTTTATTTTCAAATTTAATATTAAATTTTACTCCAATAATTATCTAAACAGTATAAATTATTAGGAAGGTAAATTAATCCTTTAAGAATAGATAATCGTTTAAAAGTATATGTTCTGACATCTCTTTTGTGCTATAATTTGATCAATTATAATCAGTTATTGGCAATACTCTTATTCATATACTAAAATAAAAACATATATAAATTTTATGCATAAAAAAAGCAGCAAAAATATTTTGCTGCTTTTTTTTAAAGAATGATGTTTTAGAATAGTTTTAGTTTTCAAACCAAACACCACCTGTTTTTATTACAGTTAAATTTTGAATACCACTCGCTCCTGTATAAACATTAAAGGTCATATTGTATTTTTGTCCTTCTACAGCTCCTGGATCCATATCATCTAAAAGTATATTAAACCCTTCTACAAGCATATCATTACTCCAATAGTTTGCATTTCCTTCTCTCCTGTCAAAATTACCATAATTTGAAGCACTTCCTCCTGGGCCTGGATATTTACCAATAAGAGCATCTCCAATTAAAGAGTAATCAGAACCTAATAAAACATACTTGATAGTATTATCTGGAACCCAATTGGTGCCATCGTGTCCAAATTGTAATGATGGATTATTTCCAATCCAATCTCCACTAGTTAACTCATATAAATTCCCACGTACATTTGTACTGCCTGAATAGTATTTATACATTACAACCAAAGCATCTTCTTCTTGTGCGTATGGAAATTTGAAATTTAAGAATGCTGGTAAATAACCTTCCGGGTCTGTACTACTAGAAAAATTATTATATCTTCCTGGTTGTCCTGAACTTTCTCCCATAGAATCATAATCAGAATCACTTAAATAATAAACATCTTTAGATGCTTCCCATTCTCCATCTGCATTATAAGTAAAATACATACCTCTTGAATCTGTATCACCTTCTACACCTGGTATTTTAATAGTAGCCTGTCCTATTTCCCATGTAGAAGCAATGGTTGTTGTAGATTCGTATTTAAATGCTACGTGAATTGTTTCTCCTTCATAAGCAGCAAAACTATAATCCTCAGAAAGTACAAATGTCCAACTAGTTCCATCTGGTTTTGTTGTTAAGTCAATAACATCCCATGTAGATGTATTTGGATCTCCTCCTGTAGTATAATCAGTAGAAACTAAAATATTCATAAGTTCTAATTGACCAGAAGCGTAATTAATTGCTTGATTTACTTGAAATAAAATATTTGCTTTTTCTGTTAAATCAATTTCAGGAGAAATTAACCAATCTTCATTTGCATATCTTGACCCACTATCATAACCACTTACTTGAACACCGTAACGACTTCCAAACCAAACTTGATCGTCTCCTATTACGCTAACTTCTTCAAATCCAGAAAGGGTTTCGCTTTCTACGAAATCTACTGAAAAATAATCAGAAACACCCAAAACTGGTTCCCCAACATATTGTTTGTATTGTGCTAAAACAATATCTCCTTCTACAGGATCGACAATTGTAGTCGCTAAAATATCTCCAATATAATCTTCTGGATCTTGGTTTGGATAAAATCCAATAGCATTATCTGCTGCTCCAGGATAATCTGTATTTGCTAATCTATACACTTCTGCATTTGCATAAGCATCAACACTTCCTAAATTACTAAGACCATCTACTAGGTTATAACCAATTAATGCAGAAGAACCTTTTCCCCACACTGGATATAAATCTGTAAGATATGCTGGTAATAATCCTTTTGCTTGATCAACAGAAGAAAAACCTCCTTCAACACCTAACTCTTCATAATCATCATCTGTTAAAGTAAATACAGCATCACCACTTATAGTTTTTTCTTGAGCATCAAGATCATCATAAATGTCCTCCATAGGGTCGCAAGCTGTAAAAACTAAGCCTAAGACCATAAATAAATAAATAAATTTTTTCATTGTTTTCATTTTTTTTAATTAAAATCTCATTTTTGCACTAACACTAAAAGTTCTTCCAAAACCAAACCAAACTAATGCAGTATCAGTAACTGATCCTGAACCATCTCTAGCATCAGCAATATACTCTGTATTGAACACATTGTTCATTATAGCTAATAGTGTTGTATCAAATTCTCCAATTTTGAAGTTATATCTTAAACCTGCATCAAACGTTGCATAGTCTGGAGCTTTCCATGCTTGCGGAGCACCTTCAGTACCTCTGTCATTAGGGTCATATTGGGCATATAAATTACCAAAATAGTTATAATCAACAGTGAAGTGTGTTTTAGGTAACAATTGCCAATCTAAACCTAAGGCAGCAGTTGTTTGAGCAGATTCTGATACTTTTAAACCAGCAATGTATAAATCAACTACATCAATTAAATTTTGTTCTTCATCATAAATTTCAACACCTAAAACATCATTATCCCATGCCCAATCTCCCAAAGAAAGCATACCTGTTAAAGTTAATTTATCCATAGCTCTATACACAAAATCAAACTCAATTCCTTGGTGAATTGCGTTTACACCTAAAATATTTGCAGTACTGAAAGTTCCGTCAGGATTTTGAATACCTTGAGTTAAGGTTCTATCATTCCATGCAGTTCTGTATAAGTTTACATTTGCAGCAAGTTTTTCTCCTCTAAAACCATATCCTAATTCAACACTAAATATTTTTTGGTTTTCAGCATCAGCATTTATATGTTCGTTGTCAAATTGTAAAAATACAGAATCAAATCCTGCAGCTTTTTCAAAATAACCAATATTAGCAAAAATATTATGATAATCGTTTATATTGTAATTAGCGCCACCTTTAATACTAAAGCCAGTAAAATTATATTTATCGGTTTCTCTTAAAGGATCGCTGTCTAAATATTGAAAATAATCTATTCTTCTATATGAAGTGTTTGAAACAGCAGCAGCAACAAAGACATTTAATTTATCTAATTCATATTCCAATTGTGTAAACAAACCTTGCCAACCTACTTCACCATCATTATTATAAGAAAACTTATCTCCAACTTGTAGTGCTCTATTTGGGTTGTTGTCATCTGAATCATCAAACACATAACTGCCTCCTAATAAATCCGTAACTTCTCTAAAATGTTTCCCTGTATAAGTTCTTAAATCTAAACCAGCAACCAATGCTAAATTATCAGTTAGGTCTGTTTTAAACGTAGATAACAGTCCAAACCAATTATGATCGTTTCTTGATGCTCTTAAAAAAGCTTCAGACCCTAAGCCTTGTTCACCATTTGCTCTGTTTATTGCAACAATATTATCTAAATCAACAGGTTGGTCATCAGCACCAATTCTAACTTGAAATAAATCTCTGTTAGTACCAGCAGTACCACCACCACCACCTGTACCAAACGAAGCATATACAGCTGTTGATAAAGTAGTTTTATCACTAATTGTCCAATAATGATTTAAAGAAGTTTGTGATTTGTGATAAAAGTTATCTTCTATATGGGTTACTTGTCCATTTTTAATACCCCAGTCTGGATTAAATTTATTTCCAGATTCTGCATTTCTATAACGTGAAATTAAACTCATGTTTTGTCTTTGCCCGTGTCTTTGTGGTGCTCCAAAAGAAGTAAAAGAAATTTTATGATTATCATTTATTTGCTTAGAAACGTTAATAAAATAATTAAACCCTTTAAATTCCGTTCCGTCAATATATCCATTACCTTCCGTTTTAAAAGCAGAAACTGTAGCAGCTAGTCCATTGTCCATTAAACCTGTTGAAACTGTAGCCCCATATTTTGAATATCCATCATTTCCTAATCCAAAAAAGATACTTCCACCTTTTTCAACATCAGTCGTTTTAGATAAAATGTTTACAGTACCACCAATTGCAGGGACAGCTACTTTAGAAGCACCTAATCCTCTTTGTACTTGCATATAACTTGTTACATCTGATAAACCAGCCCAGTTAGACCAATAAACTCTACCATTTTCCATATCATTTACAGGTACACCGTTAATCATTACCGCAACGTTTTCAGAATTGAACCCTCTCATAGTTAATTTCCCATCACCAAAACCACCACCAGATTTTGTAGCATATACACCTGGTGTAGATTTTAAAACTTCAGGAAATTCTTGGCTTCCTAATTTGTGTTCAATAATAGCTGCTGTAACTGTAGAAACAGCAACAGGTGTTTTTCTATCAATTGCAAAAGAAACTTGTGTAATTATAATTTCATCTAAGACATTCTCGTCTTGATTTAAAGAAATTTCACCAAGATCAACAGTTTGACCACTCACAGCAGTAAATACAATCTCTTTTGTTTTCATACCAACAAAAGAAATTTCAACAACACCGGCACCTTCTGTTACCTGAAGAGAGAATTTCCCATCAAAATCGGTAGTAGTACCATTAGAAGTGCCTTTTTCAATAATATTGGCCCCAGGAAGAGGTCCAGTTTCGTCAACAATAGTACCTTCTATTGTTTGTGCATAAATAGTTGATGATGCAAATATAAATAGCATAATCAACCCTAATTTTGTAAAATGTTTCATTAATTTTGAATTATAAATTTCCGGCTAAAATAGTATTTGTTTAGCAAAACTTACATTAAATTAATGTTATTTATCCATTTTTTTTTAACAATTCTTTAACTAATGCTTGATATCATTTTATTTGCTAATTCTTTTCCTAATTCAACACCAAATTGATCAAAACTATTGATGTTCCAAATAACACCTTGAACAAAGGTTTTATGCTCATAGATAGCGATAAGAACTCCTAAATTTTTAGGACTTAATTTTTCAATTAATATTGTATTTGAAGGCCGATTGCCTTCAAA
>JAUWLK010000148.1 GCA_030613745.1 Flavobacteriaceae bacterium
GGTGTATAATAATACCATATCCCAATATTAGGTAAAGGAATCAATGCGCCAACGGTTCTTCTTTCAAATTCAAAATCTTCTTCATTAACAGCTACATTACCTTCAATAAAAGCCGTAGTATTTAGAGTGTGAACACCTAAACCACCTCCAAATTCATGTTTTAATCCACTGGAGAAAGATCTTCCAACATAAATTCGATATAGGTTAAACCCGAATCCACCTCTTACAAAGGAACCTTTTTTAAAAGTAATATCTTCAAATACGATATCTTCTTTTAATTCAGCCTTTTGCGCATTTATTATTTTAAAATATTCGGCAGTCAATTTCCATTTTTTAGCAAAACGCCAATCAAATTTAAAGTATGGAGTTATTTCATTATCATTAAAATTAAAAGAATCTCCGAAATTTATATTGTTATCAGGGGAAGATGCATCTGCACCAATTTTAATAGTTTTTGAAGGAAAAAAAGCACCTGCATCAAAGTGGAACTTATCAGTAAGAATTGGATTTTTATCTTCTTCCTGAGAAAAAACAAATTGAATAGATATAATAGTTAAGAATAAGTACGTAAAAACAAATTTCATGAGAAAAAATAGTTTCTTAAATTAAATATTAGAGTCCAACAGGATTATAAAGATACAAAAAAAACATTCCAATTTTAAAAAGGAATGCTTTTTAAGTAATTGTATAAAATTTTATTTTACCTCCATTAATTCAACGTCAAAAATAAGAGTAGCATCAGGTGGAATTACTCCGCCAGCACCTTGGCTCCCATAGGCTAAGTCTGATGGAATTACCAATCTGGCTTTATCGCCAACTTGCATTAGTTGTATTCCTTCGTCCCAACCTTTAATAACTTGTCCGATTCCAATAGTAAAATCAATTGGTTGTTTCCTTTGGTATGATGAATCAAAAACAGTTCCATCAGTAAGTTGACCTTTATAATGGACAGAAACCTGTTTACCCTGTTCGGCTTTTTTGCCTGTTCCATTTTGGATAATTTGGTAGCGCAAACCACTATCTGTTTTTTTGAAACCTGCAGCTAATTTTTCAAGTTCAGCTTCAGCTTTTACTTTTGCTTCAGCAATATTTTTTTCTCTTGCACCTTCAAAAATTCTAAATGCTTCTATAGCATTAAAACTTTCAGCAGTTTTACCTATTTTTATTATTTCAACAGATTTTAATAAATCACCTTGAGCTATAGCGTCAACTATTTCTTGACCTTCAACGATGTTCCCAAAAACGGTATGTTTGTTATCTAACCAAGGAGTTGCAATATGAGTTATAAAAAATTGACTTCCGTTGGTTGCAGGTCCAGAATTTGCCATTGATAAGACACCTGGTTTACTATGTTTCAAATCTTGGTGAAATTCATCTTCAAAACTATATCCAGGGTTTCCTGTACCGGTACCTAGAGGGCAACCACCTTGTATCATAAAATCTGGAATTACTCTATGGAATTTTAACCCATCATAATATTTTTCACCTTGTGGTTTAACCGAATTTTCCATGGTTCCTTCAGCTAAAGCAATAAAATTGCCTACTGTACCTGGTGTTTTTTCAAATTCTAAATTTATAAGTATATCACCTTTAGAAGTCTTAAATTTTGCGTATAATCCGTTATTCATTTTTATTTAATTTTTTTTGATTTGCAAAGATACTTTATTAAAATAAAATGTACTCAAAATTTGTTTATAATATTGTTAAAAATATATTTATAAATCTTAATTTTTTCTTAATGCAAAGAAAATATTTTATTAATTTTATCGTTATAGATTATAACTTTTTTGTAAAATCAATATTATGAAAAAAATTACGTTAATAATTACTTTATTATTTTTTGGATTGACAATAAAAGCTCAATTGCAAGAAGAGGGATTTGCAGCATTAAATATACCTGCTGGATGGACTTCAGATAATGCAACAAGTGGTTGTGATTGGCAATATGGTTATACAGGATTTATGCCGTATAGTGGTCCAACTTTAGAAGCTGAGTTTCCTTCAGGAGCAGTATTGTTTGATGATGATACTTGTGGTGATTTAAGTGCTGATAGAATAACTTTAACAGCACCAATAATTGATGTATCAGGAATATCAAATGCAGTAATTGAAGTGATTTATAATTTACAAGTATTTGCTGATAAAGGTGAATTTATAATTGAAGTGTTTGATGGTAGTACATGGCAGCAGGTGTTTTTTCAGAATGTAGATTCTCCTCGAAATACAGGAGTACATCAAATTGCAACAATAGATGTAAGTACACATTTAAATAACTTGTTTCAAGTACGTTTTATTTATGATGATGAAGGCTTAGTGAAAGCTTATGGTTTAGGTATTGATAATTATAAATTGATAGACTCTTCAGTTGCCAGTATAAGTAATTTAGAAGCTTTAGGATTTGATTTTTATCCAAATCCTACAAACAATTATTTAAATTTATCTGCAAGAGAAAATATTAATCAAGTGAATATTTACAACTTATTAGGTCAGGAAGTGATGAATAAACAACCTTCAAAAACTTCTATACAGCTTAATTTATATAATTTACCGATTGGATATTATATTGTTAAAGTTCAGGTTGGTAATGAAATAGGATCTTTTAAAATATTGAAGCAATAATATTATATACTTTTAAAAAAAAGCTACTTAATGATTTAAGTAGCTTTTTTTATGCATTTTAATGCAATTGCTCCCACTTCGATGTATTTATTCATAATAATTTATTTATAGTGATATGTATTCACCAACTGTATTTAACAGATTTATATCATATAATATATTTTCTTAATAGTTTTAAAAATTACTTGCAGCTTTACTATTGATTTAATCTAATTAAATTAGATTTAGAAAGATACATTAAATAAAAATAAATTGAATAAATTTGAAGCCTAATTTAATTTTTATAAAAATGAAAAATAGTTTAATTATTACTATAACCTTATTAACTTTTGCTATTGGTTTTGCTCAAAATAATAAAGCTGGTGCAATTTTAATAGAAAAAAAAATATTAAATAAATCTAAAAAAATTGGAGATCCTACAATTGCAACGGCTAGCCTATATAGATTGATTGCATTAGAAGGAGAAAATAGTACCTATAAAGACAGTTTGGCTTATGTATATTTTTCTGCTCGTAAATATGCTCCTTGCTTTATGATTGCTAACGAGGTTTTACAAAGAGATCCTAATCATGTTGAAATGCTTGAAATTAAAGGTATATCATTAGAAGCTTTAGGTGCAATAGGTAAAGCATCTGATGCTTATAAGCAATTATTTGCTATTACTAATGATAATTACCATGGTTATACTTTAGCAAAGCTGGATTATACTTTAAAAAAATACAATGAAGCTAATTCTACAATATTAAAAACCGAAAAATTAAATGATGCAGGTAAATATAAAGTTACATTTACTATTAATCAAAACCACAATCAACAAGTAGAATTATTAGCTGCAATATCATATTTAAAAGGTTTAATATCAACAGAATTAGGTAAAAAAGATATTGCAAAAATAAGTTTTGAAAAAGCGATTAAAATTCAATCTGATTTTATTTTGGCTAAAGAACATTTAGAAGCTTTAGAAAAGTAACAGACTTTGAATTTACTTTTTTGAATTTATTGATGTTCCCTGTTTTTTAAAATAAAAAAGACCGCTATGAAAAATAAATTTCAATAGCAGTCTAAAAAAAAGGGATCTTAAATATTTTGAATTATTTCAGTATATTTTATTACCAAAAAGATTTTTTTAAAACTTTTTTAGTTGATGTTTATACAGGAATAACGTATGTTTTTAAAATTTGAGGGTGTTGGGGAGAAAGGATAATAATATTTTGATAAAAAGTAATTAACATTATATTTCATTTGGTTTTATCTTTTATTTACAGGCATTATTATCTTTTTCAAAATAAATTTATTAAAATTTACTTTGATTTTTTATTCATTAATTTTTAGAAAAGTAAAATCAAACGGTCATATTTGACCAAGGCTTAATTTCCTGTATTGATAAAATTGTTATTTTGAGGGAAGTTATTGTTAAAAAATATATAATTGTATTTAACACATATTTTAACGTATTATTTTTTGATTTATTTTAAATGAAATAGAATTATTATTTTAGTCGGCTAAATAATAAAAGTGTAATTGTTTAATGATTGATTTATTCCTAACAAATAATATTAAAAATTGAAAGTAGTAGTTGCTAAATCGTATAAAAAAGATCAAATTATTGATTTGATAAATTCATTTGAAGAGAATGGTAAAACCCTTTGGAATAAAAGAAATAAAATTAAAATTTTTAATGTAGGTAGCGAAGAGTGGAATGTAAAATCATTTAAAGTACCTCATTTAATTAATAAATTAGTTTATAGATATTTTCGAAAATCAAAAGCCAGACGATCTTTTGAGCATGCACAAAATTTATTAAAAATGAAAGTTCTGACTCCGAAACCTATTGCATTTATTGAAAAATTTAATCCAATAGGATTAGGGAATAGCTTTTATGTTTCTGAAAATCTACATTATGATTTCACTTTTAATGAATTATTTGATAAGAACTATCCTGATAGAGAAAATATTTTGGATCAATTTACTGTATTCACTTTTGAACTGCATGAAAAAGGAATTCATCACTTTGATCATTCTAGAGGAAATACTTTAATTATTGCAAAAGAGAATAATCAATATGATTTTTATTTAATTGATTTGAATAGAATGAAATTTGAAGATATGGATTATGATATACGAATTAAAAATTTTGATAGACTTTCTTTAACTAATGATATGATAGCAATTATTAGTAAAAAGTATGCAGCATTGATTCATGAAGATGAACAAAAAGTACATAAACAAATCACTGAAGTTTGTGAAAAATTTGCAACAAATAGAGCAAGAAACAAAAAGCTAAAGAAAAAGTTTGGCTTTTGATTTATCTCATTGCTTTGGTTAGTAAATAAAAATCAGCAATAACCATAGCGCTTAAAGCTTCAACAATAGGTATGGCGCGAGGTACAACACAAGGATCATGTCTGCCTTTACCTTGTATTTTTACTACTTTTCCTCTTGAATTGATGGTTTGTTGTTCTTGCATAATGGTAGCTACAGGTTTAAATGCAACCCTAAAATAAATATCCATACCATTACTTATACCACCTTGAATACCACCTGATAAATTGGTTTTAGTTGAACCGTCAGTGTTGAAAAGGTCATTGTGTTCAGAACCCATCATTTTAGCTCCACAAAACCCACTTCCATATTCAAATCCTTTAACAGCATTTATGGAAAGCATGGCTTTTCCAAGTTGTGCATGTAATTTGTCAAAAATTGGTTCACCAAAGCCAACAGGTACATTTTGTATAACACAGGTTACTGTTCCTCCAATGGTATCTCCTTGTTTTCTAATTCTATCAATGAATTTAATCATTTTGTTGGCAGTTTCTTTATCCGGACACCGAACTATATTACTTTCAATTTTAGAAAAGTCTAATTCTTGATAGGGTTTATCGATAAAAATTTCTCCAACAGAAGAAGTAAAAGCATTAATTTTAATGTTTTTTAAGAATTGTTTTGCTATTGCTCCACCAACAACCCAATTGGCAGTCTCTCTGGCTGAACTTCTTCCACCACCTCTATAATCACGTAAACCATATTTTTTGTCATAAGTAAAATCGGCATGAGAAGGTCTATAAACATTCGTGTTATGTGAGTAATCTTTACTTTTTTGATTGGTATTTTTAATTTGAAATCCTATGGTAGTACCGGTTGTTTTACCTTCAAAGATTCCGGAAAGAAATTCAACTTGATCAGATTCTTTTCTTTGGGTAGTAATTTTTGACTGACCAGGTTTTCTTCTGCCTAATTCACGCTGTATTTCATCAAAATCAATTGTAATGCCAGCAGGGCAACCGTCTATTATTCCACCAATAGCCATGCCATGCGATTCACCAAAAGTTGTTAGTTTGTATAAATTACCAAAAGAATTACTCATTTTTCTTATTAAACAGATTATAAAAACAAAGTTAAAATATTTTAATTAATAGCATAACATTACTTGTTGTATTGTTTATTTTTGAATAATATTATATGATTAGTATGGATAAAATATTATACCAAATTAATATTAAAGGGAAAGTTCAAGGTGTTTGGTTTAGAAAATATGCTAGAGATGAGGCAATTAAAATAGGAGTGAAGGGCTTTGTTAAAAATAATGCAGATAATAGTGTTTATGTTGAAGCAGAAGGTAGTAAAGAACAGTTGAACGATTTTTTGCAATGGTTAAATCGGGGTTCTCCATTGTCAATTGTTTCATCATTAAAATATGTAATTGGTGAATTAAAGAACTTTAGTTCTTTTAAAATAACTTATTAAAAGAACCATAACTTAATGGCCATTATAATTACCATTACTATCAAAAATATTTTTACAATTCCATATCCCTTGTTAACAGACCATCTACTAGAAAGCCATCCTCCAAAAGCTAGACCTAATGCCATAGTACCACCTCCCTCCAATTTATGATGTGATTAAAACCCAAAAATCAATATTGTGGCCCCCTGGTAAAATACCTTAACAATTGCTTAAAAACGTTAGATTTAATTAATGTTAAATGATTTATAGAAGATAGCGTTAATAAAATAAATATACCTGTTCCTGCCTGAATAAAACCACCATATATCCCTATGAAAAAGAATGCAATTGTACTCCATATAAAATGTTTACATGTAATTATATCAGCTAATTCATTTAACTTTTTGTTGGGTTTGATAATCTTAATACCAACAATAAGAATCATTACTATAGCTAATATTTTATTGAAGACATCGTCTTTTATAT
>JAUWLK010000103.1 GCA_030613745.1 Flavobacteriaceae bacterium
CGAATCTCTCTAATATATTCATTTGTAGTTTTTCCGGTGGAAGATTTTACTTTTCTCCATATTTGAGACTTACTAAAGCCAATTTCGGAAGCCAATTCAACAACACCAAATTTTTCATCTTCTAAATGTTCTAGTATGGAATGTTTAACTTTATATATAAAAGCTTTATCCATTTTTATAAAAGAAAGATAAATTCAAAATATATTAAATTTACAAAATTTTATAAACATTTCAAAAACAAAAGAATAGTTTAGATTGAGTCCAGATTATTTGATAATATAAAAAAAGACTGCCTTTTCAGACAGCCTCTTATAATTAAACATTTAAAGATCTATAAAAATTTACCATTTTCATCAGTTTTGACTCTCATTTTCTTATTACCATTTTCAAGCATTAGTTTATACGTTTTTACCGTACCTCTTTCATGATGATAAGTAACTTTGTACATATCTTTGGCAACAGTCCATCCAGGAAACCTTTCTGTAACAGAATAAATTACGGATCTTGGTGGTCTAACATCTTTAAATTTTTCTATAGTGCTGATAATTTTACCTTTATTATCATAAGAAGCAAGAATACTTCCATCAGGAATATAAAAATACAATTTATAAAAATCAAAATCCTCAACATAGAATTCTGAGCTTTTTAAATCGAAATTTGCTACTTTTTTTTCAAGCATTCTTACATCAAAGTCAGCAGCACTATTATCTACACTATTCAAGTATTTGTAATTCATGGCACGTATTTCTATTTCAGGTAACGTTCCTTCATCAATAACTTGAGCATAAACTTGGGTGGTTAATCCAATAATCAATAAACCAATAATTAATTTTTTCATGATTAATATTTTTAGATTAGACATCTTTTTTTGGATTACAAGATCTCTAACATTGTTGGTATTGAAAATTTTAAGGAAACCTGTTCAAATCAAAGTTGTATGAGAATCAACTTTTAAGATCAAACATTAAACTAACTATTCATCAAAACTTTGAATACCTGTTAAAGTTTGTAATTGCGGTATTACTATTGAGGAGTACATAAGTAGTAGCATTTGCAGATTATTTTCTGTTTTTATATCATCAAAGATACTTATAAAAAAAACGCAGTGCATAGCAGAAATTCTGCAAAAAGTATAAAAATTAATGCATTAATTACAATTTTACAGCATGAAGTAAATTTTAGAGGATTGCCTAACAGTTTCAGTATCTGACTATTCTGCCAAATTCATTTTTTTTAGTATAGTTTGAAATCTGGGCTCGGATTGTAAATTTTTAAAATATGGATTACATTTCATATAGGGAGCCCAAATACTCCTTCTTTCAAAACATTTTTCAAGTAAAGTTAAGGCTTTATCATTTTCACCCAAAAAAGCATATTTCTGTGCAATAAAATATATTTCAGCTTTATCCTCAATATCTTTTTGAAGCCTCCATCTGTAAATTCCTTCAATACCAAAATTTTCATATATCTTTTGAACTGTATCCACATATTTCTTAGTTAAAGGGTCTAATGATAGTTTGTGTTTCAATTCTTCAACCGCCTTAGCATAATTTTTTTGCATCACATAAATTTTGAAGATGTTGGTAGTTTCTAATGGATGATTTTTATAATTCTTTTGATTTTTTAAATACCCTTCTAGCGCTTTGTCGTAATCTTTACTTCTAAAATAATAAATAGCACTTAATTGATTTATTGAAACAGAATAGGGGTTAAGTTGCATAGCTATTTCAATTTCTTTCCGAGCATCGTTTTGTCTACCCATTACATCCAATAACATTGAATAATATTCATGAGCTGTAGCGTAATTTGGATTTAATGCAATAGCATGTTTAAATTCCTTTTCGCCTGCATCCCATTTCCACTGACCATATGCTAATAAAGCACCAATTGTTGCATGAGATTCCGCAATATTATTATTTATAGAAAGTGCTTTCGTAGCAAACTCTTTTGACTTAATCAAACCACTCATTCTATTATACCATCCCCATCCGGCCATGTGTAAATAGGTATCAGCCAATCCGCTATATGCCAAAGCGTAAGTTGAATCTAATTGAAGAGCCTGGTTATAATAATAAATACTTCTTTCTAAGTCTTTTTTTGTTTTTTGATGCCAGAAAAAACGACCTTTTAAGTATAATGTATACGCTTCTATATTATCGGTTGGTTTGGTTTCAATTTGTTGAATTTCTATTGGGCTAAGGGTAATTTTTAATTCTGTTGCAATTTTTTTGGCAATTTCGCTTTCTAAAGTGAATATATTCTTGAATTCTCTTCCGAATTTTTTAGACCATATATGTTTATCCTTTTTTGCATCGATCATTTGTACAAATATCATTATAGAATCTTTATATTTTTGAATACTCGATTCAATGATGTACGAAACTTTCAATTCTTTGGCAATTTCAGGTGCTGTTTTTTTAGTTTCACGATATTGCTCCATGGTGGTTCTTGAAATTATGCTGAATTCCTTCATGGTTGAAAGGTGATTTAAAATATCATCCATTACTCCATCTGCAAAGTATTGGTTGCTTTTATCATCGCTAAGATTTTTAAAAGGGAGTACTGCAATAGAATAAGGTTTGTTTTCTTCTATTTTTTTAACAGACCATTTTACCAGTAAAAAAGAAATAAAAGCAATCGTTACAATTATTAAAGCCCCAAAAAGTAAATTTCTTTGGTATTTTATGTTGTTGGGTTTAGTGAGTTTTGGATCAATTTTATTCAAAACCAAAGATTCTTCAATTTTTGATTTATACTCTCCGGGAGTTACACCAAAATGATCGTGAAAACATTTATTAAAATAAGTAGGGCTATTAAAACCAACACAGTAGGCTATTTCAGAAGCTGTAAGTTTATCTTCCTGAATTAATTTCTTTGCTTCCAAAAGGCGAGTTTCTCTAATAAATTCGCTTACTGTTTTCCCTTTAGATACTTTGATTTTTCTCAATAATTGTGACTTGCTAAAACCTATTTCAGAAGCTAAATCTTCAACACCAAAATTTTCATCTTCAATATGTTCCAGTATGGTTTGAGTAACTTTATTTATAAAAGCTTTATCCATTCCAGGAAAAAATTAAAAGCTAACTAAAGTTACAACATATTTTTTAAATCTAAAATTTAAAACTCGCAATCAATAATAAAGTAATAAAGTTTTTTAAAATAAAATTTATTTCATAACTTATAAGATCAATATTTGATGGATAAAAGTTTAATCATTTTAATCAATTATAAATAATATCTATTATAAAATAATAACAATCAATTGTAATTATACTACATAATGATTATTGTGTAATATTTTTGTAGTAGAAATATTTAATCATTTAAATTATATTATTATGGAAATACAAGAAAATACGACTTTCATGCCAAGAATTGGAGATATTGCTCCAAACTTTGTGGCCAAAACAACAAAAGGAGATATTACATTACATGATTTTGCAAAAGATAAATGGATTGTGTTATTTTCTCATCCGGCAGATTTTACACCTGTTTGTACTACTGAAATGAGTGGATTTGCACAAAGAAAAGGTGAATTTACAGCTTTAAATACAGAATTGCTAGGTTTAAGTATTGATAGTATTCACGCGCATTTAGGATGGGTGAATAATGTAAGAGAAAAAACAGGAGTTTATTTTGATTTTCCTATCATAGCAGATATTGATATGAAAGTTTCAAAACTATATGGAATGTTGCAACCTAATGAAAGTGAAACAGCAGCTGTAAGAGCAGTATTCTTTATTGATCCTGATAAAAAAATACGTTTAGTTATGTACTACCCATTAAATGTAGGTAGAAACATGAACGAAATTTTAAGAGCTTTAGAAGCTTTACAAACATCTGATAAATTTGGTGTAGCAATGCCATTAGATTGGAAAAAAGGAGACAAAGTTATTATTCCTCCACCAAAAAATTTGGATGAAATGAATCAACGATTAAATGATGATTCTTGTGAAAGAACTGACTTCTATCTATGTAAAAAAGATATATAATTCAGCAAATTAAAAGGTGATTTTTTTATTGGTTTTTATGTTAGTATAAGTAAAATCTATTTTAATATAAAAATTTGAAATCAAAAGTATAGAAAATCACCTTTAATATAATTACTTTAGCAGTTCAAAAAATAAATTTAAAAATTATTAAAATATGGCAGTATTAGTAGGTAAAAAAGCACCTCATTTTAGTACAAAAGCAGTAGTTGACGGAGGTAAATTTGTAGATGATTTTTCATTAGATCAGTATTTAGGTAAAAAACATGTAATATTCTTCTTTTATCCAAAAGATTTTACATTTGTTTGTCCAACTGAATTACATGCATTTCAATCAAAACTAGCAGAATTTGAAAAAAGAAATACGGCAGTAGTTGCATGTTCAACAGATACAGAGCAGTCGCACTGGGGATGGTTACAATTAGGAAAAGATGAAGGAGGTATTAAAGGTGTTACATATCCTATAGTTGCAGATACTAATAAAACTATTTCTAAGAATTATGATGTATTAGATGGTGATTTTTATTATGATGATAATGATCAATTACAAGCTGATGCTCAATTAGTTGCTTATCGCGGATTGTTCTTAATTGATAAAGATGGTATTGTACGTCATCAAGTTGTTAATGATGATCCACTTGGTAGAAATATTGATGAAGCCTTAAGAATGGTAGATGCTTTACAATTTAACGAAGAGCATGGTGAAGTTTGCCCGGCTAACTGGAGTAAAGGTCAGGATGCATTAAAAGATACTCATGAAGGTGTTGCGGATTATTTAGCATCTCACTAAAATAATTTTCATACAAAAGAAACTCCCTTAATTATTGGGGAGTTTTTTATTTTATGTAACTTTGAAATATAAATTATAATCAATCAATAAATCTATAAAAATAAAATTATGGCAAAAATAACATTAAAGGGAAATCCTGTAAAAACGATTGGTAAATTACCAAAAATTGGTATAAAAGCTCCAAAATTTACTTTGGTAAAAAGTGATTTATCTACTGCAAAATTAAAAGACTTTAAAGGTAAAAAAGTACTTTTAAATATTACACCAAGTATTGATACAGGAGTTTGTCAAAACTCTGTAAGAAAATTCAATGAAGCTGCAGCTGGATTAGAAAATACAGTGGTACTATATGTTTCAAAAGATTTACCATTTGCACAAGCACGTTTTTGTGGTGCAGAAGGGATAGAAAATGTAATAACATTATCAGATTTTAGAAAAGGAAAATTTGGTAAAAGTTACGGTGTAACTATTGAAAATGGTCCAATGAAAGGGTTATTGTCTCGCTCTGTAGTAGTTCTAGATGAAGAAGGTAAAGTTGTTTACACTGAGCAAGTTAGTGAAACAATAGATGAACCAAACTACGAAGCTGCACTGGAAGCTTTAAAATAATCAATGAAAAATCCCAATGACAGTTATTTAATAACTCGTTTAAAAAGTATAAAATATGCGGTCAAAGGTGCATATTTATTATTGAAAACAGAAGCAAGTATTCAAATACAGTTTTCAATTGCTTTGTTAATGACTGTCGTTGGGTTTATATTAGAAATTTCTTCCATTGAATGGATGTTTCAACTTCTTGCAATTGGTTTGGTTTTAGTTTCAGAATCCTTAAATACCGGAATTGAAAAATTATGTGATTTTATTCATCCTGAATATCACAAAAAAATTGGTTTTATAAAAGATGTTTCCGCAGGAGCATCCACTTTTGCCGCTATAATTGCTTTTATTATTGGTTTAATAATTTACCTTCCAAAATTCATAATTTTTCAATAAATATTACTTTTTTTACATCAAAATCTTTAATTTGAAACCCGAAATATTTATGTATTTTTGTGGCTTATGGTAAAAAAGAAAAAGATTAGCTCTAAAACTAGTAGAGCTAAAAAGAAAAACAATGGGATAAAGGCTTTTTTTAAAAGCCAACAAACGCATCTTGTTTTTGGTGTTTTTATTCTTACTTCTGCCATTTTTTTATTAGGATCTTTTTATTCATTCTTTATGCATTGGAAAAAAGATCAAAGTGTTTTAAATGTGTTTTCAGATAAGAATTCTGAAGCAAAAAATTTACTTGGAAAAGTAGGAGCTTCCGTTAGTGATTTTATGGTTTACGATGGCTTTGGTATTTCAACTTTTATATTGCCAATATTATTATTTTTTACAGGCTTGTATGCAATTTTAAATATTCCATTAAAACAGCTCCGAAAATCATGGTTTATAGGAATTTTATTAATGATTTGGGGAACTTTGCTATTTGCATACTTAAACCTTGAAAATTCTCTGTTTGCTGGTAAAGTTGGTTATGAGTTAAATGAATATTTACAGATTTATATTGGTAAAGTAGGCGTATTTATAATATTGTTGCTTACTATGTTGTTATTTTTAATATTAAAATTTAAGATAACTCCAGAAAAAATAAAAAATATAATTCCAAAAAGTAAAGAAAAAAATTATGATTCAATACTTAATGATGTTACTGATAAGGGTTTTGTAACTGAAAGTGTTCATGAAAATTTAAATTCAGGTCTTGAATTGAGTATTGATTCAGATGTGTTAAGTAATCAGGAAGATAATTCAATTGAAAAGGTTGAGGAAGTTTCTAAAATAGAATCAGTTCCAGATATAAAAGAACAAATCGACACTGATATTGAAATTGTTGTAGAAAATCCGATAGAAGAAAAACATACTGTAGAAAATCTTTCAAATAAGTTGGTGGAAGATTTTGGTGAATTTGACCCAAAGTTAGAATTGGCAAATTATAAATTTCCAACACTTAAATTATTAAGAGACTACACTAATGAAAATATAGTTATTGATAAACTAGAACTTGAAAACAACAAAAATAAAATTGTTGAAACGCTTAATAATTATAGTATAGGAATTTCAAGTATTAAGGCAACTATTGGCCCTACAGTTACACTTTATGAAATTGTACCAAATGCTGGAATAAGGATTTCTAAAATTAAAAATTTAGAAGATGATATTGCTCTTTCACTTTCTGCTTTAGGAATTAGGATAATTGCTCCGATTCCAGGTAGAGGAACCATTGGAATTGAAGTGCCTAATAAAAGTCCTTCCATTGTTTCAATGAAGTCAGTTTTGTCATCACAAAAATTCCAAAACTGTAAAATGGAATTACCTATTGCCTTAGGAAAAACAATTTCAAATGAAACCTATTTAATTGATTTGGTAAAAATGCCACATTTGTTAATGGCTGGAGCTACTGGTCAAGGAAAGTCGGTTGGACTAAATGCTGTTTTAGCTTCATTGTTATACAAAAAACACCCGGCAGAATTGAAATTTGTTTTAATTGACCCCAAAAAGGTAGAACTTTCTTTATACAATAAGATTGAACGACATTATTTGGCAAAACTACCAGATACTGAAGAAGCAATTATTACAGATACAACAAGGGTGATAAATACACTAAACTCTTTGTGTATTGAAATGGATAATCGTTATGATTTGTTAAAAATAGCTTTTGTTAGAAATATTAAAGAATACAATGCTAAATTTAAAAGTAGAAAATTAAATCCCGAAAACGGACATAAATATTTGCCTTATATAGTTTTAATAATTGATGAATTTGCCGATTTAATAATGACAGCGGGTAAAGAAATTGAAGCTCCAATTGCACGTTTGGCTCAATTATCTCGAGCTATTGGTATTCATTTAATTGTTGCAACTCAACGTCCATCAGTAAACGTAATTACAGGTATTATCAAAGCAAATTTTCCAGCCAGAGTTGCTTTTAGGGTTACCTCAAAAATTGATTCTCGAACTATTTTAGATGCTCAAGGTGCTGATCAATTAATAGGAAAAGGAGATATGTTAATTTCAACAGGTAATGATCTAACAAGATTACAATGTGCATTTATTGATACTCCTGAAGTTGAAAAAGTAACAGATTATATTGGGTCACAAAGGGCTTATGCCGATGCACATTTATTACCTGAATATGTAGGCGAGGAAAGTGGCACAAGTGTTGATATTGATATTGCAGATAGGGATAAATTATTTGAAGAAGCAGCTCATTTAATAGTTAATTCTCAACAAGGTTCAGCATCTTTATTACAAAGAAAATTAAAATTGGGATATAATAGAGCTGGTAGAATTATTGATCAATTAGAGGCAGCGAATATTGTAGGCCCATTTGAAGGAAGTAAAGCCAGACAGGTTTTGGTTCCTGATGTGATTTCTTTAAAAAATTTATTGGATAATGAAAAAATTTAAATAAAATGAAAAACATTTTAAACTTAACCTTTGTAATTTTTACATTTTTTACTGCATTTTCTCAAAGTGGAGAAGAAGCTAAAAAAATATTAGATGAAGTATCAGATAAAATGAGTTCATATAATAGTGTTTATATTGAATTTGATTATATACTTGAAAATAAAACTGAAGATGTTCAACAAGAAATGAATGGAGATGTTATTTTACAAGGAGATAAGTACATTGTTAACTTTTTTGGTTCAACACAAATATTTGATGGAAAAAAAACTTACACCATAATTCCGGAAAATGAAGAAGTTAACATATCAAATGCAGATATTGATAGCAATAATACGATTACTCCGTCAAAATTATTTTCTTTTTATAAAAGTGGATATACATATAATATGGGTGAATTAAAAAATATGAAGGGAAAGAAAATTCAATTTGTAAAATTAGTTCCAATTGATTCAAATTCAGAAATTGCGTCGGTTTTAGTTGGAATAAATAATAAAACCAAACACATATATGTTATCAAAGAAATTGGTAAAAATGGAACGGATACCATTTTAACGGTAAAAAAGATGAAAACAAATCAAAATTTAAATGATAATATATTTTTATTTGATCAAAAAAAATATGAGAATTTAGGTTATATTGTTAATGATTAATAATGTAT
>JAUWLK010000302.1 GCA_030613745.1 Flavobacteriaceae bacterium
AAGCTCCATTTATCAATAAACTAGGCACTCTTGTTGGTAGAACCGTTGGTTCTTGTAAAGTATCATCAAAATTTAATCGATGATCAACAGTATCTTTGTCAATATCAGCAAGCATTTCCTCAGAAATCTTACGCATTCTAACTTCAGTATAACGCATTGCCGCTGGGCTATCGCCATCAGGAGATCCAAAGTTTCCTTGACCATCTACCAACTCATAACGCACACTCCAATCTTGTGCCATTCTAACCATTGCATCATAAACTGAAGTATCACCATGCGGATGGTATTTACCCAATACCTCACCTACAACTCTAGCTGATTTTTTATGTGATCCTGTAGCTTTAATACCAAGTTCATGCATTCCAAATAAAACTCTTCTATGCACCGGTTTTAAACCATCTCTTACATCAGGTAATGCACGTGAAACAATTACAGACATTGAATAATCAATGTATGCCGATTTCATTTCATCTTCAATATTTATAGGAATTATTTTTTCGTGATCTGCCATACTTTATGTTAAATTTTTATCTCTTTTTAAGAAGGAGCAATATACAACTATTCTTATTTTTTAAACCTCTTGAAATGAATTTTCTTAACATTAATTATTAACAATTTAGCATCATTATTTACTTGAATTTTAGTAACTTAGTAATATGTTTAAATTTACTCATAACTTTTGTAATGAATAAGTTAAAAAATCTACTAAATTTACAACATAAACAAGATGAAAATGGACGATAATTTTTCACCAAAAGTAAAAGATGTAATTGCTTTTAGCAAAGAAGAGGCTTTACGATTAGGCCATGATTTTATTGGAACAGAACATTTAATGCTAGGTATTCTACGCAAAGCTAATGGAGAGGCTTTCGATATTTTAAACACATTCGAAATTAATTTCACAACATTGCGGTCTAAAATTGAATCACTAAATCCAGTAAATTCAACTTTGCCCAATATAAATGACAAAAAAAGTTTACACCTTACAAAACAAGCTGAAAAAGCTTTAAAAACAACATTTTTAGAAGCAAAATTATTTAAAAGTGATGCTATTAGCACAGCACATTTATTGTTGTGTATTTTAAGAAACGAAAATGACCCAACAACTAAAGTACTGCATAAATTTGATGTATTTTATGAGGATGTAAAAGAAATTTTTCAAGATCTTTTTACTGATAATGAAGAAGATATAACGGAAAGCCCAACTGCTGACACACCTCAACATGAAGAATTTAGTGAACCAAAGAAAAATCCTTTTGAAAGTCAGAAAAGTAAGGTAGTAAAAAAATCAAAGACTCCTGTATTGGATAATTTTGGTAGAGATCTAACTATGTTGGCTGAAAACGGAAAATTAGACCCTGTAGTTGGTAGAAAAAAAGAAATTGAACGCATCTCCCAAATTTTAAGTCGCCGTAAAAAGAACAACCCTATTTTAATTGGTGAACCAGGTGTTGGTAAATCGGCTATAGCCGAAGGATTAGCTTTGCTTATAATTCAAAAAAAGGTATCTAGAATTTTATTTAATAAACGAATTGTAGCGCTAGATTTAGCCAGTTTGGTTGCAGGAACAAAATATCGTGGACAATTTGAAGAGCGTATGAAAGCTTTGATGAATGAATTAGAAAAAAATGATGATATTATATTATTCATTGATGAAATTCATACTATTGTAGGTGCTGGTGGTGCAACAGGTTCTTTAGATGCTTCAAATATGTTTAAACCAGCATTAGCAAGAGGTGAAATTCAATGTATTGGAGCAACAACACTAGATGAATATCGTCAAAATATTGAAAAAGATGGCGCTTTAGAGCGTCGCTTTCAAAAAGTAATAATTGAACCAACCAGTGTTGAAGAAACTATTCAAATTTTGAATAATATCAAAAATAAATATGAAGACCATCACAATGTTCAATTTACTGATGATGCAATAAAAGCATGTGTAATACTAACAAACCGCTATATGACAGACAGATTCTTGCCAGACAAAGCTATTGATGCTTTGGATGAGGCAGGTTCGCGTATTCATATCACAAATATAGTTGCCCCTAAACAAGTTTTAGAATTAGAAAAAAAACTTGAAGAAATAAGAGAACAAAAAAATGAAGTTGTAAAAAGTCAGAAATATGAAGAAGCTGCCAAATTACGAGATGATGAAAAACAAACTGAAAAAGAATTAGAAAACGCACAAGCCATTTGGGAAGAGCAATCAAAACTTCACAAAGAAATTGTAACAGAAGATAATGTAGCTGAAGTTGTAAGTATGATGACAGGTATTCCTGTTAACAGAATTGCCGAAGCAGAAAGTAACCGTTTAAGGGATCTACCTAACTTAATAAAAGGCAAAGTTATTGGTCAAGACGAAGCTGTAGCAAAAGTTGTCAAAGCTATTCAAAGAAATAGAATTGGATTAAAAGATCCTGACAAACCAATTGGCTCATTTATATTTTTAGGTCAGACAGGAGTTGGTAAAACTCAGTTAGCCAAAGTATTAGCGACAGAACTATTCGATTCGCAAGATGCATTGGTCAGAATTGACATGAGTGAATACATGGAAAAATTTGCAATTTCGCGTTTGATAGGAGCCCCTCCTGGATATGTAGGATATGAAGAAGGTGGTCAATTAACAGAAAAAATACGCCGTAAACCTTATTGTGTTGTTTTATTGGATGAAATTGAAAAAGCACATCCTGACGTGTTCAATATGTTGTTGCAAATATTAGATGATGGTTATATTACTGATAGTTTAGGTAGAAAAATCAATTTTAGACATACAATAATTATTATGACATCAAATATTGGCTCACGTCAATTAAAAGATTTTGGTCAAGGTGTTGGTTTTGGAACTGC
>JAUWLK010000041.1 GCA_030613745.1 Flavobacteriaceae bacterium
AAATAGTAATCAAAAACCCTGTTAATGATGCTTCTTGCATATTTTTTTAATTTTAATTTCAAAAGTAACAATTTGAAGACAACTTCAACGTTTATATAGTGAAAATCTTATTTTTGATTCAAATTTATTGTAAAACATGAAGTCTCTCTTAACATCCTTTTCCCTCTTGTTCTTTATCCAGATTAGTGTTGCTCAATATACTGAAGTTATCAATTCAAAACGCCCGGGATTTTCTGATAGCCCTTATAGTGTAGGAACCAAAGTATACCAAGTTGAAGGTGGGCTGTTTTATAAAAATGTTGGTAATTATTTATATTGGAATAATACTACTGGGGAAGCTAATGAATATAGTGCAAAAGCATTTGGTACTGATATCACTTTTAGAACAGGACAATTTTTTGAACGATTAGAATTTAATCTTGATCTAGCATTACAAAATGAAAAAAGAGATTACACCAAGCCTTCTGTTTATAGTGAATCGGGTTTAGGACTAAGCAAATTAACAATTGGAGCCAAATATTTAGTATATAAACCTGAGTACACAGATAAATCAAAAGAAATAAGAAGCTGGAAAGCAAGACATAGTTTTGATAAAAAGAGATTAATTCCATCTGTAGGTGTTTATATTGGTTTAAATACAAATTTATTGAATGATCTTTATAAGAATCCTGGGGGATTAAGTCCAAGATTAGCTCTAATTACTCAAAATGATTTATCAAACAGATTGGTTGTAATAACCAATTTTATTATGGATAAGGCTTTTACCGATGATTCGGAAAATTCCTTTATTTTAACAACTACTTATACTTTAACCCGACAATGGTCAATATTTGGTGAGGGTCAAGCTTTTTTAAGAAAAAATGTACCAAATGATTTTCAATTTGGAGCTGGTGGTGCCTACTTGATTAATAACAATATACAAGCTGATTTTTCGGCGAGAATGATTTATGATGAACGAGGAGACAATAGCTTTATATTTGGAGGTGGATTATCATGGAGATTAGACAACCATAAAGATAAAATTATAAGAAATAAAACAGATAATAATGAACCAAAATTAGAAGGTGAAAAGAAAGGATTTCTAAATACGATAACTTTTGGATTGTTTGCTGGTAAGAAGAAATCTTCAAGTAGCAAAAAAATGAGAAGTGTTAAAACTTCAAAAGCAAAAACACGTAGTTTAGAACCACCTGTTAATAAAAAAGCACAGAAAGCTAAAAAGAAAAACAACAAACGACTTATTAAAGAGCAAAAGAAAAGAGAAAAAGCTCAGAAAAAATATAATAAAAAAGTCGAAAAAGCTAAAGATTAAAACTAAAAGTTTAATTTTGGCTGATGATTACGATTAAAGAAGTTACTACAAAAAAAGGTGTCAAACAATTTGTGAAATTTCCTTTTGCCCTATACAAAAATAACAAGTATTGGGTACCTCCTATTATTAAAGATGAAGTAGATAACTTTGATAAAACCAAAAATCCTGTATTTGAACATGCTGATGCCAGATTATTTCTTGCCTATAAAAACAAACAAATTGTAGGAAGAGTTGCGGCTATTATCAATTGGACAGAAATCAAATCCCAAAAAATAAAAAAAATGCGCTTCGGGTGGTTTGATTTTATTGATGATATAGAAGTTACAAAAGCATTGTTAAATGAAGTGAAAAAAATTGGAAAACAAAATAATTTAGAATTTCTTGAAGGCCCGGTTGGTTTTTCAAATATGGATAAAGTAGGTATTTTAACCAAAGGGTATGATCACACTAGTACTATGATAACATGGTATAATTATGCCTATTATGTGAATCATATAGAAAAATTAGGATATCATAAATCTCAAAAATTTATTGAAACCTATTTTTATTTTAAAAATGTTGAAATATCAAAGTATAAACGATATGCAAAAATTGTTAAAAAACGATATGAATTAAAAGCTCTTAATTTTACTTCTTCAAAACAAATATTACCATATACTGAAGAGATGTTTGCCTTATTTAACACCTCTTATGCAAGTTTACCATCATTTGTACCAATTTCAGACAAACAAATAGCCTATTTTAAAAAAAAATTTATAAGTTTTATTAACCCTGAATTTATCAAATTTATAGTAGACAAAAATGGTAAATTAGTAACTTTTTCTATTACTATGCCTTCATTTGCTCAAGCTTTACAAAAAGCAAATGGCAAGTTGTTTCCTACAGGTTTTATACATCTTTTAAGGGCGAAAAAGCATAGTAAAGATGTTGTTTTTTTTCTAATTGGAATATTACCAGAATACCAAAAAAAAGGTGTAACAGCTATTGTTTTTGATGAATTTTTTAAGACCTATAAAGAAAAAGGAATTGTAAAAACAATTAGCACTCCCGAATTAGAAGAAAACAAAGACATTCAATTAATATGGAAAAACTTTGATCCGATTATTTATAAAAAAAGGAGTACCTATAAAAAGAATATTGAATAAATGCAGCTCTTTTACAACCCAAATATTAGCTTATCAACAACTAGTTTTACTTTTGATAAAGAAGAAAGTCGTCATATTGTACGTGTTTTACGAAAAAAAGAAAATAACCTTTTACAAATAACAAATGGTGATGGAATTTTATTTAATGCGAAAATCATAAACGCAAATGATAAAAAATGTTCTATTCAAATTATTTCTCATGAAGTAAAACAAAAGTCCTGGGACTATAACTTACATATCGCTATTGCACCAACAAAAATGAACGATCGTTTTGAATGGTTTATTGAGAAAGCAACAGAAATTGGCATTGATGAAATTACTCCCATAATTTGTGAAAATTCTGAACGAAAAATAATAAAGTTAGAAAGATTATACAAAGTTTTAATTTCTGCAATGAAGCAGTCTTTAAAATATAAAATACCAAAATTAAATAAAATCACAACATTTTCTGAATTCATACAAAATGATACTGAGAGTATTAAATTTATAGCTCATTGTGAAAAAACCGATAAAACAACATTAAAAAATCAAATAAAATCTGCTAAAAGAATTACCATTTTAATTGGACCAGAAGGTGATTTTTCAACAAATGAAATTACCAAAGCATTGCTGCATAAATATATTCCATTATCTTTGGGTGAAAGTAGGCTACGTACCGAAACTGCAGGAATTGTTGCTTGTAACACTGTTTCAGTATTAAAAAGCATTTAAAATAATATATTTTATAAATATTATCTTTCTACTTCAAATAAATGATTTCAATTTTATGCGTGTATTTTATAATTACAACATTTTAAGTTCCATTAAAATTGAAGGCTTTCTTTTTTTAATAATGTTCCTGTTTTTAATTCAATCCAATTCAGCACAACAAGTTGCTACTCTCAAATATGAAGGTGGTGGTGATTGGTATGCAAACCCAACTGCTTTACCTAATTTAATCATTTTTAGTAACGAAAATATCAATACAAAAATTGATAAAAAGCCTCAAACAGTTGAAGTCAATAGCAATGAAATCTATAATTATCCAATAATTTTTATGACCGGACATGGTAATGTTTTCTTTTCAGATGATGCCGTTCAAAATTTAAGAAATTATTTGATTTCAGGAGGGTTTTTACACATATCTGATAATTATGGCTTAGATAAATATTTAAGAAATGAAATGAAAAAAGTTTTTCCTAAATTATATTTTCAAGAAATACCTTTTAATCATGCAATCTATCATCAAAAATATAATTTTGATATCTTGCCAAAAATTCATGAACACAACAATAAGCCTGCTCAAGGTTTTGGATTGTTTTATGAAGGCAGATTAATTTGTTTTTACGACTATGAAAGTGATTTAAGTGACGGTTGGGAAGATGAAAATGTACATCACGACCCGTACAAAATTAGATTAAAAGCACTACAAATGGGTGCAAATATAATTTCTTTTGCCTTTAGTAACTAATGTATTAATATGCAAGAACAGATAATTCAAAACATAGATCAAATTCAAATAAATTTTAATTCTGATAGTTTGTGGCTAGTCAATTTAACCTTGTCACTTATTATGTTTGGTGTTGCTTTAGATATTAAAATTTCAGATTTTACCAATCTGCTTAAATCACCAAAAGCTGTTTTTGTTGGAATTATATCTCAATTTTTACTAATCCCTTTTGTAACTTTTTTATTAATAAATATTACAAATCCAGCACCTAGCATAGCTTTGGGAATGATAATGGTTGCGGCTTGTCCAGGAGGAAGTATTTCAAATTTCATGACAAAATTAGCTGGTGGGAATGCAGCCTTATCAGTAAGCTTAACAGCATTTGCATCATTAGCTGCTCTAATAATGACCCCTTTAAATGTAGCTATTTGGGGGAATTTATATGAACCTACTTCTGTTATTTTAAAAACTGTTGACTTATCTCCGTTAGAAGTTGCAAAATTTGTACTGTTGATATTAGGAATACCATTAGTAATAGGAATGGTTGTAAAAAATTATCATTCTAAATTTGCGTCAAAACTTTCAAAAGTTTTAAAACCTTTATCAATATTCATTTTCTTAGCATTTATAGTTGTAGCTTTTTATAATAATTTTGATATTTTTATAAAATATATTCACTTAGTATTATTTTTAGTTATTCTCCATAATGGAGTATTACTTTTACTCGGATTTTATACTGCTAAACTTACTGGCTTGTCTTATACTGACCAAAAAACTTTGAGTATAGAAACAGGCATACAAAATTCAGGACTAGGACTTATGTTGGTATTTTCTTTTTTCACAGGACTAGGAGGAATGGCATTATTAGTAGCATTTTGGGCAATTTGGGATATTGCTTCAGGACTGATTATGGCATATTTTTGGTCAAGTAGAATTAAAAAACAAAAACAGATATGAAAGCGATTTTTTACTATGTTATGAGAGCCTATACCTCGCTTGGTCTTGTTTTTTATTATAAAAATATTCTGGTAAGCGGTAAAAAAAATATTGCAAAAAATAAAGCAATTGTGTTTATTTCCAATCATCCAAATGCACTTATTGACCCACTGCTCGTTAGTTATTCTGATTTAAGACCCATCCATTATTTGACCCAGGCAGCAGCCTTTTCAGGTTCCTTTGTAAATATAATACTGGAGGCATTAAATATGATTCCTGTTTATAGAGTCAGAGATGGAATAGGGAAAGAAAAATTAATATCTTTAAATGAACAAACCTTCCGGCATTGTCATGATATTTTAAACAACAGAGGAATTATTCTGATCTATGTTGAGGGAAGTCACAATGTTAGACGTAAAGTGAGACCTTTTAGAAAAGGTTTTGCAAGAATTGTTTTTGGTGCCATGGATAAATATAATGATCTGGAAATAGATATCATTCCTGTTGGAATGAACTATACAGAAGTAGATGCCTATGCAAGTAAAGTTAGTATCAATTACGGAAAACCAATTGCTGTTAGACCTTTCTGGAAAAATAAAGATCGAAATGAAGCTATTAATAAAATCAAAGCTGAGGCAGAAAGTAAATTGAAATTGGTTACCGTTGATATTAGTGATACGGAAAATTATGACAAGATCATCAAATATTTTGAACCTGAAGAATTCCTGTATCCTGAAAAAGTAAATGAAAAACTAAAATTCATTAACCTGAATAGCCCAACTCACATCACTAACAAACCAAAAAATAAATTTAGATTACTCGAATTTTTAGTCAAAATAAACAGCATTTTCCCTTTGTTGATCTGGAAAAAAATAAAACCAACAATCAAGCAAACAGAATATCTTTCAACCTATAGATTTATGGTTGGACTTACTGCCTTTTCTATTTTTTACTTTTTACAAGCATGGTTGGTTTCTTCCTTTTTTGGAAATACAATAGGATTTATTTATCTAGTATCTAGCTTTTTATCTGTTTATATTTTAGCAAAAACTAAATAATACCAATTTAATTTTAAAATCTGTCTTTAGTAAATTGAATTATTTTTTGCTTAAAATAGGCAGAAAAATAAAGCATAGCATTTGTTACGGTTTCTTTTTATAACGACATTTAAGTAAAAAAGAAATGATTTATATGACTTGTTTTATAGTTAAATTGGTATAATTACTCCATAATTGCTTCTTGAATCAATCTTTGTACTTTGGTACGAATATCTTGTTCACCTAATTTATTATTTTCTCTTGTAGGGTAAACTCTATTTGATAAAAACACATAAACTATTTCAGTTTCAGGATCCACGAAAGTGTAAGTACCAGTATAACCACTATGCCCAAAACTTTTAAACGAGGTACAACCGCATGTTGCTTTCACTTCAGGATCTATTTGTGGCTTATCAAACGCCAAACCTCTTCTAATTCCGTCTTGCTCAAAATATCGATAATTAAACTTATCTATTGTTTCTGGTTTTAAATAACTTTCACCGCCATAATATCCATTTTGTAAATACATCTGCATTATTTTTGCCACGTCATTTGAATTTCCAAATAAACCGGCGTTTCCACTTACTCCTCCTAACATTGCAGCACCTTCATCATGTACATAACCTTGTAATAACTGATGACGAAAAAATTCATCCTTTTCTGTAGGAACAATTCGTGTTTTTAAAAATTTCTGCAAAGGATTATATGTCAGAGTTGTAGCACCTAAAGGAGCATAAAAATATTTATTATCTAATATATCTAACGGTTGGTTGTATTGTTTTTCAAGATAATCTTTAAACAAATAAAAAGGCATTCCACTGTATTTATATTTTAGTTCATCCCTTTGTGGAGCATCAGCAATTAATTGATAAATAGTATCCATATAATCTGTTCGTAAATACAAATCTTTAGCAACTTGCACACTGAACTTACTAGATTTTTTATGCTGAAAATATTTAGCCATAGGGTTATTATTTTCACCTTCAACCATAGTTTCATAATAAGGAATATATGGTTTTAATTTGGCATAATGTGAAAGTGTTTCTTGAACGGTTAATGTGTCTTTATTGCTATTTTTTAAAACAGGCATCATTTCTCCCAATGTAGTTTGCAATGTAAATTTACCTTCTTCTTCAGCTTTCATAATCATTGGTAATCCTCCTAAAATTTTTGTTACAGAAGCCAAATCATAAATACTTTGATCATTAACTTTTTTTAAAGAATCATAAGTATAATAGCCAAAGTTTTTACGATACACGATCTTTCCATGTCGGGCGACTAAAACTTGTAATCCAGGCGCCATTGCTGAATCAATTACTACTTGAGCTATAGAATCAATTCTGTTTAATTTATGACTATCTAAACCAACATCTTCAGGAATTGAATATCCCAATCTTTTAATATTAGAAAGATGTAAACCATAACCCATTGAAAATTCTTCCTTAATATTTACCGGTAATTTTCCTTTAACATCTAATGCTCCAAAAATCATTTGAGCTGAAATATCTTGCGCCAAATTTGAATTTTGATAAGAGACCAAAACTGCATCAATATTTGTAAAAGACTTGATTTTTAACAAACTATACGGACTAGCAAATACATCTAAAATAACTTTATGTTTGCGAGATATTGCTTGTAATTTTACCAAATCACTTTCTGATATTTTATAATTTGCATAAGCACCTAAAGTAGTATGAAAACTTACAATTACAGTTTTATAACCTGTTAGCTTTTGTAATACCTCATCTAAATTTTTCCCTGAAACAACATCAACTTTAGTATAATCATTTAATCTATTTACAAAAGTTTTATTATCCTTTGATCCCAACTTTACATAAGCTATCTTATTGTTATCCAAATATTTAATTGGCAACACATTATTATTATTTTGAATTAATGTTATTGAGTTTTCAACTAATTTCCGATTTAAAATTTCATCTTGAATTGTATTTAAATCTTCACTTAAATTATTCAAATCAATTGGTTTAAAATTATTCAAACCAACCCAATATTTAGCTTTTAAAATTTTTCTAACGGAATAATCTAATCGTTCAATTGATATTTTTTTCTTTTTTATAGCCTTTTTGATTTTGGCAATAGCTTCCGGTACATTAGCTACAAATTCTAAAACATCATTTCCTGCCATAAATGCTTGCAAATCAATTTCACCTGGTTTTGCAAAATTTGAAGCACCTTTCATATTTAAAGCATCTGTAAAAATTAATCCTTTAAATTGCATTTTTTCTTTTGCTATTTTGGTAACAACATCATAAGATAATGATGTTGGTAATTGCGCATTAGACTCTAAACTTGGAATACTTAAATGAGCAGTCATCATACTTCCTAAACCAACTTTAAACAATTGATAATAAGGATATAGTTCTACCGAATCAATTCTTTCAGCAGAAAAATCTACAGTAGGTAAAGTTTTATGAGAATCTTGGGCGGTATCTCCATGTCCCGGAAAATGTTTTGCGCAAGCTATAATATTTTGACTTTGTAATCCTTTAACAAATTGAATGGATTTATTGGTTACATTATATTTATCTTCACCAAAAGATCTATTTCCAATAATTGGGTTTTTTGGATTGGTATTTATATCAACTACAGGAGCAAAATTCACATGAATTCCTACTCTTTTTAAATGTTTGCCTAAATGTTCTCCAAATTGTTCAATTAATCTATCGTCTCTTATTGCGCCAAGCGCCATATTATAAGGAAATCCGACAGTATTTTTTAGTCGCATATCTAAACCCCATTCTGCATCAGTAGAAATCAATATTGGCACTTTTGAAATACTTTGGTATTTATTAATCAATATAGCATGTCCTTGGGCTGTACCTTGCATAAAAATCAATCCACCTATTTCATATTTTTTGATAGTATTTTCAATAAAATCTGTATGTTTTTTATCTTTGTTTGAATATGCAGGAAGCATAAACAATTGACCAATTTTTTGATCAACACTCATATTATTTATAATATCATCTACCCATTTTATTTGGGCAATACTGTCTTTTGTTTTAAACGGGTCAACTTGTGCATTTACAAGAGAAATACAAAATATAGCAAAAACAAATAATATTTTTTTCATTAGAAAAATTTTTAAAATTGATTTATAAGTTGAGAGATAGTTTGTTTCAAAAATTTTTCAAATATATAAATTTATCGATCAAAATATCGATTATGCCAACTTTCATCAGCTGAAACTTCCCAAACAGTTTCAAATTCTTTCTTAGTATTTATTAAATTATTAAATACAATGGTTTTAGAATTTATTTTCTTTTGATTTGAATATTTTTTAAAATCTGCTAAAGAAACAATATTGATATTATCACCATCTTTAAAAGCAGTATTTAACTTATTAAATAATTCTACTTGATATAACTTTTCAAGTTGCTTAAAAAAGTATACAGATTCGTCTATTGAGCATCCTGAAACTTCATTGTGCTCTTCATCAACAGATAATATGATAAATTGGTTGTATTTAATTTGATATGAAGCTTTTAAATCATCCCCGTGTCTCTTCCAATTAGAAATAAATAATTCAATTTTAAGATCAATTTCTTTAACTTCATCTTTAGTGAATTCTCTATTAGACTGGTAGATCCAAATTGTTGCAGAATCAGGTAAACTATTAAAATCTACTAACATTTATATTTTATTATTAAATTTATTTTGTAAATCTTCTAATGTATTTATTTTCTTTTTCGGATTCATTTTTTCTTTAATTTTTGTCAATACCTTCTTAGTATATAACGGAAAATCAGCATTTTGCATCCAACTGTAATAACCAGGATTAGCCCTTAAGACATCTGTGACCTTTTTACCTTTGTATTTTCCAAAAGAAAAATTTTCAACATCGTTTTCATCATAAATAATAAATCCCGCAAAATCAACTCGTTTTGTATGTGAAGAATATTCACTTAAAAATTTTATATCATTTTCAACATCATCATACTTTTCAATTTGAGCCTCTAAAATTTCATAAGTTGCTAAAGTATCTGCTTCTGCAGAGTGTGCGTTTTCAAGGTTTTTACCACAATAAAATTCATATCCTGCACTCAAAGTACGTTGTTCTTTTTTATGAAAAATAACCTGAACATCAACAGCTTTTCTATCTTGCATATCAAAATTCACTTCCGCTCTAAGCATTTCTTCCGCCAAAAGCGGAATATCAAATCTGTTAGAATTAAAACCTGCTAAATCACAACCTTCAATCATTTCGCTAACCTTAGCTGCTAACTCGTTAAATGTTGGTTCGGTCACAACTTTTTCATTGGTAATTCCATGAATTTCTATAGCTTCTTTCGAAATTTCCATTTCAGGATTTACCAACCAGGTTTTACTCTCTTTATTTCCGTTAGGAAAAATCTTTAAAATTGATATCTCAACAATTCTATCTGTTGCAATTTGTATACCTGTAGTTTCTAAATCAAAAAATACTATCGGTTTTTCAAGTTTTAAATTCATTGTATTATTCTAGAATTATTTAAAATTTAAATATTTAAAAATCAGCATTAACATCCCAAGCCTCTAAATAATCAGATACTCTTTTTGCAAACATACTACCTAATGCTCCGTTTACAACTCTATGATCATAAGAATGTGAAATAATCATTTTATGACGAATTCCTATAAAATCACCATCGGGAGTTTCAATTACAGCTGCTATTTTTCGAATAGAACCCAGAGCCAAAATACCAACTTGAGGTTGATTAATAATTGGTGTTCCTGTAATACTTCCAAAGGTTCCTACATTGGTAACAGTATATGTACCACCTTGGATATCATCTGGTTTTAATTTACCAATTCTAGCTCTATTCCCTAAATCATTTACAGCCTTGGTCATACCAACTAAATTTAATTGATCGGCTTTTTTAATCACAGGAACAATTAAATTACCGTCTGCTAAAGCTGCTGCCATACCTAAATTAATATCTTTATGTTTTATAATTTTATCTCCATCTACCGAAATATTCATCATTGGAAAATCTCTTAAGGTTTTAGCTATCGCTTCCATAAATATTGGAGTAAAAGTGATTTTTTCACTTTCACGCTTAAAGAATTCATCTTTAATTTTATTTCTCCATCTTACAATATTGGTTACATCAACCTCTACAAAACTTTGAACATGTGCAGAAGTTTGAATAGAATCAACCATGTGTTTGGCAACTAATTTACCCATTCTAGTCATTTCAATTACTTCATCTCCTCCATTAATGACAACAGGTGCCTGACTTATTTGAGATTTTGTAGTTGGTTTTACAGGCTTATCCTTTCTGTTTTCTAAATAAGATAAAATATCACTTTTGGTTACTCTATGATCTTTTCCGGTACCTACAACAAATTCCAATTCATCCATTGAAATTCCTTCGGTTTTGGCAATATTTTTTACTAAAGGAGAATAAAACTTACCTGTTGGAGAGTTCACATTTACAATAGCTTCCTCCGTTTTTTGTGTTTCAGTCTTAATCTTTTCTATTGAAGGAACCTTTTCAATAACTTCTTCTTTACTTATAGGTAAATCTTTTTTAACTGAAGTTTTTTCTGTATTTAGATTAGTACTTTCTTTTGTATCAATTTCAATAATAGCAATGGTTTCGCCTACTTTAACCACATCATCAATCTCAAAAAATCTTTCTATCATAACACCCTCAACTTCACTTGGCACTTCACTATCAACTTTATCAGTAGCAATTTCAACAATTGGTTCATCTAATTCAATAGTGTCTCCAACTTCTTTTAACCAAGAAGTAATTGTTGCCTCAGCAACACTTTCACCCATTTTAGGCAATTTTAACTCAAATTTTGACATTCCTTTGCTTATTTTTTGGAATGCAAATTTATGAAATTATTTACAGAATTTATACGGAGTAAGTAGTAATTAAATTTTGTAAATTATAATCAGGGTGGTTTAAAAATTTAAAACAAAAAAAAAGCCTGCACAAATTGCAGGCTCTTCTTAAGTTGTAAAAAACTATAAATAGATATTAAAGAACTTTAACATCTACTGCGTTTAATCCTTTTTTACCTTCTTTTAAATCAAATTCTACTTCGTCTCCTTCTCTAATTTCATCAATTAGACCTGAAACATGCACGAAGTATTCATTATTTGATCCTTCTTCAGTTATGAATCCAAATCCTTTAGACTCATTAAAAAATTTTACTGTACCTTTTTTCATTGTAATAAATTGTAATATAAATAATATTTTAAAAGTGCAAAGTTAACATTATTTCTATTCACCTACTGTTTTATAGAGGTTTTTTTTGGTTTTTTTTTATAAAATAAATTTTGATGGTATAAAAATGATATTTTAATTATTCTAAATATCTTTAATATTTATAAAAAGAAGTACTATTTGCTTGCGCTAAAGCTGTAACTTCTAACTCATTAATACAAACATGTGGTGGTAATGTTGTAACATAATACACATTTAAAGCTATATCTTTAGCAACTAGAGGTTTATAGCCATTATATGCATTACTTGCTTTTGTTTTATCGCCCTTAAAACGCACTACTGAAAATTCAGTTTCGGCAGCACCTGGTGAAATTTGGGTAACTTTTATACCGTGTTCTAACAAATCAATTCGCATGGTTTTACTCAACGCATCAACTGCAAATTTTGAAGCACAATACACATTTCCTTTTTCATAAACTGTTTTAGCCGCAGTTGAACCTATATTAATTATGTGTCCTTTTTTATTTTTTATAAATAGCGGTATAATTTCATGACTTACATACAATAAACCTTTCACATTTGTATCAATCATTGTTTCCCAATCTTCTATCTTACCATTTTGTATTTTATCTAAACCAACTGCTAAACCAGCATTGTTGAGCAATACATCAATATTTTTCCATTTTTCAGATAATGAAGCTATAGCAGATTTTACCTCTTTTTTATTTCTAACATCGAAACAAAGCGGTAACACATCTACTTTATATTTATTGACCAAATTATCAGCCAATTGAAGTAATTTTTCATTTCTTCTACCAGTAATAATAAGATCACAATTATTTTTAGCAAAAATTTTAGCAGAAGCTTTTCCAATTCCGGATGTTGCTCCTGTAATGAATATAATTTTTCTCATTGTATTTAGATTTGTTAAATTGTCATTGAAAAAATTCTTGTTTCTGGTTTATTTTCAATCAATCGTAAATCAAAAGCCATACAAATATTACGCACAAACATTCTTCCTTCTTCTTTTACAACAATCTTGTTATTATACACATCAATTAAACCATCATCAAGAATTTCTTGTAAACGGTTTAAAATTTCAATTTTTTCTTGATCATTTAAACCAACATTCCATTCAGTTTCTAAATTACACATTAAATTTAAAATGTGTTTTCTGATAATTAAATCTTTATCTGTTAATAAATGGCCTCTAAAAATAGGTAATATTCCATTATTTACTTTTTCAGTATAAGCCTCAATTGTTTTTTCATTTTGGGAAAATGCATACCAGGAATCACTAATTGATGACATACCCAAACCAATCATCAATTGCGTCTTACCAGCAGTATATCCCATAAAATTTCTGTGTAACTTTTTGTTTTTTAGAGATTTATATAATGAATCTGATGGTAATGCAAAATGATCCATACCTATTTCTATATAACCAGCATCAAAAAATAATTGTTTTCCTAATTCGTATAAATAGCGTTTTTCATTTTCTTTAGGCAAATCATTATCATCAAAACCGCGTTGTCCCACTCCTTTTATCCAAGGCACATGTGCATAACTATAATAAGCTATCCTATCAGGCTTTAGTTCAATAGTATTCTTAATGGTATTTCTGATACTCTCTTCTGTTTGAAATGGCAATCCGAAAATCAAATCATGGCTAATAGACTCATAACCTAACTGTTTTGATTGTTCATGAACTTTTTTTACCTGCTCAAAACTTTGCACTCTATGAATTGCTTTTTGAACTACAGGGTCATAATCTTGAATACCAAAACTATTTCTTCGAGAACCTAAATCGTATAATGTTTGCAATTGCTCTTCAGAAGTATGATTTGGATGACCTTCATAACTAAATTCAAAATCGGTAAACTTATCAGCTCTTTTAAAAATCCCATCAATTAGTTGTCGTAAATTTTTTGAAGAAAAAAATGTTGGCGTACCACCACCTAAATGGATTTCTCTAATTTTTGGTCTTTCAACCAGCATATCACAATATAAATCCCATTCTTTTAAAACGGTTTTAATATACGGGTCCTCAACATCATGGCGCTTGGTTATTTTTTTATGACAAGCACAAAATGTACATAAACTTTCACAAAATGGAAGATGAATATATAAACTTATGCCTTCAGAATCATTAGTTTCATTAAAAGATCTTTTGGTTGATTTTTTCCAATCTTCTAATGCAATTCCTTCTTTATCCCAAAAAGGAACTGTTGGATAACTTGTGTATCTCGGACCAGGAATGTTATATTTTTGGATTAAGTTTTTCATTGGGTTTAGTTTTAAGCTCTAAGTTTTACGCTCTAAGTTTTAAAGTTTATATTTTACTACAAACTACCTTTTATTTTTTTTATTAATCCTGCTAACATTTTTTTAATTTTATAAATCTCAAAAACTAAACTATGAGACTTTTGCCAAACTTTATAATTTTTATAATTTACCATTACTTATTAGTTTGCAACTTTATGCTTAAAACTTAGAGCGTAAAACTTACAGCCAAAAACTAACAACTATTTATATTCTTTCACTGCATCAATAAAAGCTTTCGCATTATCTAATGGAACATTTGGTAAAATGCCATGACCTAAGTTTACAATATATTTATCTTTTCCAAAATCAGTTATCATTTGAGTTACCAATTTTTTAATCTCTTTTG
>JAUWLK010000274.1 GCA_030613745.1 Flavobacteriaceae bacterium
ATTGTCCATTTCATTAAATACTTGATTATCGCTAAAACGTAAAATTGATATTCCAAGTTTATTCATCCTTTTTGTTTTGATATTATCTTTCTCATAAACCTCAAGTATTTCATGTGAATAGCCATCAATTTCAATACCAAGCATTAATTCATAGCAAAAGAAGTCAAGTATGTAATTATCAATTGGTTTTTGTCTATGAAAATTATATCCATAGATTTGTTTTCCTTTTAATTTAAGCCATAGAAAAATTTCTGATTTTGTAGAATTATTTCTAAGCTGACGAGCTAATTCTTTTAGCTTGGGATTGTATGGAATAATATTTCTTTTTTTCATTTTGCAATGATAATTACAATTATTTATATAATTAATTTGTTTAGATTTATATAAAAAGTTAACATCAACACACCACTAACCCCTCTCAAGAGGGGAACTTTTCAATTAATATGTATCAAAAGTGTATTATAATATTGATGTTGACTTCCCCTCTCGAGAGGGGAAAAATCTGCTTTAGCAGATTAGGGGTGTGTTTTGTATTTTAAAAAATTGTGAGTATACCTTAAACCAACTCAAAGTAATTTTTTAAAATACCCAAAGCGTAATTGCTGGCAATTTGATTGGCAAACTTTGGAAAATCAATATGTGAATTATCATTTGCCTTATCGGAAATAGTTCTAATTATACTAAAAGGTATATGGTATTCATAACAAACTTGTGCTACAGCAGCACCTTCCATTTCAACACAGACTACACTAGGTAAATTATTGCTAATATTTTGAATTTGTTGTTTGTTAGAGATAAATTGATCACCACTTGCTATATCTTCAATAAAAATTGTAGGATTTTTAATATTAAATTCTTTAGCTTGACTTTTTTGTATAAAGTATTCAAAATCAGATAAAAATGAGTGAGAAGCTTTTTTTAGTAAGTTTCGTTTGATATGATCTGTTTCAAAATATTTTTTATTCAATAGAGGAATTTCATAAGGAGCAACAAGAGGACTAGCATTCATATCGTGTTGGAATAAATTTTTTCCAATAACAATATCTCCTATATTTATCTTTTCATGAATTGACCCGGCAACACCGGTAAAAATAATTTCATCAATATCAAAATCATTGATTAGCTGAGTTACTGTAGTTGCCGAAGCTACTTTTCCCCATCGGGAAAATACCAAAACTATTTCTTGATTAAATATAGTACCGTGGTAATAAGTACGCATACCCTTATGTATAATTTTTTCATTTTTAAGAAATTTATGCAATGCTTGTATTTCTTCTTGCATTGCACTAATTATACCTATCATAAATGGGATTTTTCAAAGTCAAAAGCTGAAAATTTGTTATTCATTCCAATTTCAAATTAAAGGTATTTGTTCTAAATTGTAACTCTTTACTCTTTACTCCTTACTACTTGCTTCTTGTCTCTAACTATTTGCCCATCTTTCATTTCTAATTTTCTGTCAGTCATATTTGCCAGTTCCAAATTATGTGTAACAATTACGAAAGTTTGACCAAATTGATCTCTTAAAGTGAAAAATAATTCGTGTAAACTTTCAGCGGCGGCAGAATCTAAATTACCACTGGGTTCATCTGCAAAAATCACATCAGGTTTATTTATTAAAGCTCTGGCAACAGCCACGCGTTGCTGTTCTCCCCCAGATAGCTCATTTGGCTTGTGATCCATACGATTGGTAAGCCCTAAAAAATCTAAAATTTCTTTGGCTTCAGCTATTACTTTTTGTTTGGGTTTATTGGCAATATATGCTGGAATACAAACATTTTCTAAAGCAGTAAATTCGGGAAGTAATTGGTGAAATTGAAAAATAAAACCGATATGTTTATTTCTAAATTTTGATAAATCTTTATCATTTAATTTAGTTATATCTTGATTATTAATGATAAGTTTATCAGAACTAGTTGGTTTATCTAAAGTTCCTAAAATTTGTAATAATGTAGTTTTACCGGCTCCACTAGGACCAACAATAGCAACAATTTCACTTTTTTTTATGTGTAAATCAACACCTTTAAGTACTTCTAAATCACCGTATGATTTATGTATGTTTTCTGCTTTGATCATCAAATTTGAATGAGGTTGTGAAAATACATATTTTTAGTGACTAACCAAGAAGTTTAATTCCGTTTTAGAGAATATATATTTAAGTACGTTGCTTATTAAAGCCAACTTTTAACACGGTTATAATCTAGATAATAAACTATTTTTATCGAAAAACTTTGCCCGAAAGGTTGATCAAATAAATTAGATATATTGTCTTGAAAAGATAAATCCGACTGTTCATCAAAATTTAATATTGAGTTTCGGTATAATGCAACCAATTCACTACCACGTGCAAATCTCCATACATAGCGTAAATCTAAATTCCAACTATTAAAATTGACATCATTATCACCTGTATAATTACTGTCAGATAATTCACCATCCTCTTCTAAATTATAGTATTCTTCTTCATAAGTTACCGGTGACCAATAATGCCTAAATGCCAATGATAATGAAGATCTATCATTAAAACTATATTTTGCCGATAAGACATTTTCAATTTCTTTAGTGCCTCTTTTTCCAAAAATAATTGTTTCATCATCTAAAGTTGTAACATAGCCCAACTCGTTAAAATCTCTTTCGAACTCTATTGAATAATTAAATTGTAATTTGTCATTTGCTCTATACCTAGGTGAAAAACTCCAATAATAATCACTTTCATCATTTCCATTATACCAACCGGTACCAATTGAAAAATCAAAAGCAAACTTTTTTCTGTAATCGGTAGAAAACCATGTATTTATATTTGTTTCTGGATTTACCACCCAAAATCTACCTTCGGTTCGCGGTTCAAAATAATCTTTTTTGTTGCCTATATTAGTACTTAATCTAAAACCATATGACATTTGTTTTTTATTAGTAGCTGAGGCATGCAAATTAATATAAGTACTGGTATAAACACTTGGGTCAAACCTTTGAAAATACCCTGCCCATAAACCTATATATAAACTATTAAAATGTTTGGTAGGTTTAAAAATCCTATAGTTTACACTTCCAGTAAAATTATTGTAATTGTTTCGTCGTTGGAATCCTAAATCATTTTTATTATATTTTGTGTCGGCAAATTGATGTCCTAAAGAAAATCGTATATTTCCCTTAGTTTTACTAAATCGTAAATTTGAAGCAAAACCTGTTGTATTTTCCCCTTCGTCTCTTATTGTACTTGTACTGCCATCACCATTAATTTTATAAGAATTTGCTTTATTTGCTAAATTAAAAACAAGCGAACTTACATTAGCATCTCTAAAACTACCGTTTCGGGTTACATTAGTGTTAACAAAGCCTATTGATGAATTTTTATTAAATTCCTGATCAAT
>JAUWLK010000190.1 GCA_030613745.1 Flavobacteriaceae bacterium
GAAGTTATTGCAATGAAAATGAATACAAAAGGTAAATATCAAAAAACCAATAGTGCAAAAAAAACAGATTTAATTAAAGTTAGTTTTAAATTATTACAGAATGATAAAGTTGCTTCCGGACAAAAAGAGATTTATGTAGTATTACAGGATCCTAAAGGAAAAGTTGCTCAAGCTAAAGGTATTTTTAAACTAAAAGATAGTGAAGTAGAAAAGAAATATACAGACCATGCTATTCTTAATTATGATAAGAATGACTTAAATGTAACAATGTTTATACAAAGAAGAGGAAATAAATTTGAAGAAGGTATTTATCCGATTAAATTATTTTTAGAAGGAGAATTGGTAGCTGTAACTAATTTAAATTTACAGAATGCGTTTTAGATACAAAAGGTTAAAACCATATTAATTAACAATTAAGGATGCCTTTAGGCATCCTTTTTTAATACTTACTGTAATAAGTACACGCCGAATATTGTTAAAATAAAATAAACAGTAATATTCATTGCTCCAGTATAATCTTTTGCAATTCTTTGTCCAAATAACATAGCTAAAAGTATTAAAGCTGCAAATATTGTTGCGTAATACCCATATAATTTATCACCGGAATAAGCTATTTTAAATATTCCTAAAATGCTTAAAAATCCGCAAACAATCTCTCCAATAATAACGATAATTAAAAAAACAGATAACCTGTTTTTAATAATTGTGTTTTTAAAATGATCAGAGTAAAATTGTAAACTTTCTTTCCAATTTAAAATCTTTTCTAATCCAGAAAATAAAAAAGTAATTGTTAAAAAGAATAAAATTAAGATTTCAGCCGAAAAACTTTCAAGATGTTGCATAAGAAGCAGATTTAATATTTGTATAATTTTTTTGAATGTAAAAATAAAAAACTAACTTGTCATAAATATTGAAAAATCATTTTTTAAAATGTTAAAAATCATACTAATTGATGATGAAAAAAATGCTTTAGAAGCTTTAGAGTGGAAATTAAAAAATTACATTAAAAACATTTCAATTACTGCTTGCAGTTCTCCAAAAAAAGCAATTGAACTTATTGATACAAGTAAGCCTGATTTGGTATTTTTAGATATACAAATGCCAGAAATGAATGGTTTTACTTTGCTTGAAAAACTTACATTTAAAGATTTTAAATTAGTTTTTACTACTGCTCATGATGAATTTGCATTAAAGGCAATTAAAGTATCTGCAATTGATTATTTATTAAAACCTATTGATAAGGATGAACTAATCACAGCGGTTGAAAAAGCTACGGCAACTCCAAATAAAGAATTTGAAAATAAATTACACCATTTATTGTCAAATTTGAACAAACAAAATGATAAAATTAATATTTCAGCTGACGGAAAAATTTATTTATTAGAACAGAAGGATGTGGTAATGTTAAAATCAGATAAAAGTTATACAACGATTTTTTTAAAAGACGATTCTAAAATTATTGTTTCAAAAACCTTAAAAGAAGTTGAAAAAAAATTTGAATTTCCTCAATTTTTCAGAGTTCATAATTCATATTTAATAAATATAGATCACGTAAAAGAGTATTTAAAAAGTTATGGAGGAGAACTTATTATGAGTAATGGAATGACTGCAAGTATTAGTAGAAATAAAAAAAATGAACTGTTAACTAAACTTTCTTTAAGGTGATAACAACATTTTTAGATTTTCATTTTGAAGTTTACGCATGGTTAAGAGGCGCAACCTTAGTTTTATCAATAGTTTACTTTTTGATATATACACAATCAAACAAAAAAGAATATTTATATTATAGTTTGTATTTATTAACGCTATTTTTATTATTTTTAAAATATATACTTCCTATAAATTATGTACCAACGTATCAATATTTAAATTATCCTTTACAATTTTTAGCCTATACTTTTTATATTTTATTTGCTCGAAACCTTTTAAAAACAAAAAAACAGATTCCTAATTGGGATATAATTTTGGTCTTGGCGGCTAAAATATTGTTAATTTTTATTCCTATTTTTATTTTATTTCAATACTTTTTAGGAGATGTAATTCAAGAAAAACTATTTTTTATAATTGTACCTGTATTTACTGTTTTTTCACTTTTATCCTATATTGTAATAGCAAAAATCAAAGGGAAACATGTATTATTTTTTATTATAGGTTCTTTGTTTTTACTTTTATTTGCCAATTTGAGTTTACTGACAGAAGTTTCTTTTAAAAATTTCTTGGTAAATGAGTTAAGGTTTCAACCATTTTTATTGATGCACATAGGAGTTTTATTTGAAACGTTTATGGTAGCTTTAATAGTAGGTTATAAATTGAAATATCAAGAAGAAAAACGTCATAAAGCCGAATATTTATTAGATTTAAAAATAAAAGAAAAAGCCAATTTAAAAATGACTGCTTTACAAAGTCAAATGGATCCTCACTTTTTGTATAATTCATTAAATTCTATTAATAATTTTGTTTTAAAGAATGATGCCGAAAAGGCATCAGATTATATTACTAAATTTTCGAGATTGATACGAGAAATATTAAATAATTCGTCAAATATGACAATCTCTTTAGCTAAAGAATTAGGTATTTTAAACCTATACATAAAGCTAGAACAAATGAGAATAAATGATGGATTTGATTATATTTTAGTTGTAGATGAAACATTGGATATTGATAATATTGAAGTTCCTCCTTTATTTTTACAACCCTTTGTTGAAAATGCAATTTGGCATGGATTGGCTAATAAAAAAGGGAAGAAAAAAATAAAACTTCAGATTTACAATGAGGGAGAAAATATTCGTTGTGAATTAATTGATAATGGCATTGGAATAAATAAAACAATGAATGAAAACAATTATTTAAAAGGAAAGCGAAAATCATTTGGAGTTAAAGCTACTGAAGACAGGATCAAATTACTACATAAAAATGCTAAAGTATATTTAATTATAGAAGACATTTCAAATGAAAATACTACAGGAACAAAAGTGACATTAAAATTTCCAAAACATATATAATACCATTTATTGTCTAAAACATACCATTTGTTAATTTTTTTCAATCATTTATATATTTCAAAATAAAACCCCAGATTTTAAATTTATCTTTGAGTAGTAGTAATCGTAATCCCTCAAGCGATGTCAATATCATCTTTTACTAAGCCTTCAGATGATGAAGTATTAAAAAAAATGCTAGAAAATGATTTGGCAGTAAGTTTTGTTGGAGACGGAAGTGTTTATCAAAGTGTTAATGAAACACTTTATTCTAGAACGATTAAAATTAAATTAAAAGACCAGGAAATTTTTCAAAATATAATTTACAGAAAAAAAGGAGTCTCTTGGGAATTTAAATGTACAGAAAAAATTAAAAATTAAAATAGCTTATATAAATAAAACTACATCGAAAAGGGAAAATTTAAACTATTGAAAAAGAAAAGATTTTTTTAGATTGTTTTATTTAATAATTGCCTCAAACAAATACTTTTTGTTTGGGGTTTTTTGTTTTCTAACCTCACGGAATTATTAATTTTCGAATTCATATTAATTAAATACCTTTGGGCATCAGTTTAAGTAATTAAAATGTATTTTAAAAAACTAAAAAGGAATAGCAAAAAAGAATTATTTTTTAGCATATTCTTTATCTTTTTTTATTTTATATCATTTTCACAAAATGATTATAGTGATCAATGGGAAGATTTTTACTCCTATAATAATGTAAAAGATTTTGTAAAAATTGATAGCAAAATTTATGCTATTGCAGATAATGCTGCATTTATATTTGATACTAATACTAACGAAATAAAAAAAATATCTTCTGTACAGGGTCTTTCCGGAAAAGAAACATCAAGTATTTTTTACAGTGAATCTACACAAAGATTTATTATTGGTTATAACTCAGGTTTACTAGAAATTATTGATAATAATGGTAAAATAACTATTTCAAATGATATTGAAAGATTAGATGTTACAGGACAAAAACAAATAAATCATATTTCAGAATTTGATGAGGTATTATACTTATCAACCCCTTTTGGAATAGTACAATACGATATAAAGAACCTTAATTTTGGAGATACTTACTATATTGATATTAATTCAAATGCTGTATTTGTAAATCAAACAGCAATTTTTCAAAATACAATATTTGCAGCAACAGAAAAAGGAATTTACACAGCAGATATTACGAATCCTAATTTAATTGATTTTAATAACTGGTTGCAACCTAAAGGAACTTTTTTAGGGAGTTTTTTGACAATTAATATATTTAATAATGAAATTTTTACTTCAAAAGAAACGACTTTATATAAATTAAATTCTTTAAGTAGTTTACAACAAGTTTACACCTACACACAGTCAATAATTAATTTAACATCTTCCAATGAATTTTTAACAATAAGCACAAGCAATAGAGCCTATGTATTAAATAGTTCATTAGTACAAGTCTATTTAGCTTTACCTACAGAAGAACATAATTTTTCTTTACACTCTGCTTTTGCTGAAGAACAAAAAGTTTATTTAGCTTCTACTACATTTGGAATTTTACAAAAAGATTTTACAAATAGTGAATATCAAGAAATTCATCCAAACGGACCTATTTCTAATCAGGTTTTTTCAATATCAGCAGAAAACAACAATCTATGGATAGTTTATGGAGGATATAATGGCGCTTTTACTCCCTTAGGGAAAAGGTTTGGTTATAGCCATTATAATAGTATTTTAAATGAAAATGATAAATGGATTAATTTTTCATATAATTCAAATTTTCCAGCTGTAGATTTAGTACATGTTACTATTGATCCTCAAGAAGAAAATAAAGTCTATATCAGCTCATGGAATAGTGGAATTTTAGTAATTGAAAATGACACCCCACTTATTTTATGGGATGATACAAATAGTGGTGTGGAAGATCTTTATCCTGATGGTTCACCTAATACATCTATTAGAATAAACGGTTCAGCTTTTGATAATCAAGGTAATTTTTAGATTGCTAATGCATGGATTGCTAATCGTTTAAAAAAGCTGAATACTAATGGTTCTTGGAGCAGTTTTGATTTGAGCTCAATACTAACAAATCCTGCTCTTGGTCTAACAGAATTAGTAATTGATAAAACCGGAAGTATATGGATTGGATCTCGTCGAAATGGAGCATTAGTTTTTAATGAATCCGGGAATAGAAAAAGAGCATTAATAACTGAAGCAACCAAAGG
>JAUWLK010000321.1 GCA_030613745.1 Flavobacteriaceae bacterium
CAAAGATAAAACAAACTGTAATCTATAACTTTTAGCAAAGGACAATAGCCTTGCAAAAAGCTGATAATCAAAAACTTTACCAGTTACTTTATTATCTTTTTTTATCATAATTATTCTTTAACTATACTTTTTGGATAACTAACTTTTGTTAAAAATAAACCTTTAGCTTTTACAGATACTCCAGCTCGTGTTCTATCTTTACTTTCAATTATATTTCTAAAATCTTCAATACTCATTTTTCCCTGTCCAACTTCTAACAAAGTACCAACAATCGCTCTAACCATATTTCGTAAAAAACGGTTTGCAGTAATATAAAATATTATAAGTTTACCATCTTTTTCCCATTTAGCCTCCGTAATTGTACAATTATACGTTTTTACATCAGTTTTAGATCTAGAAAAACATTTAAAATTTTCATATTCATATAAAACTTTTGCTGCAATGTTCATTTTTACGATATCAATATTTTTATTTTGTAATTGCCATGTAGTATCAAACAAAAAAGGATTTTTTCCCAGATGTATTCTATATTCATAACTTCTATAAATGGCACTAAATCGAGCATGACTATCATTTGATACTAATAATATTTTATCAATAGCAATATCATTTGGCAAAAAAGCATTGAGCTTAAAGAGTAATTCTTTATTATCAATTTTATTATCTGTATCAAAGTGCAAAAAAAATTGACTAGCATGAACACCTGTATCTGTTCTACCGCAACCAACAACCAAAATTTCATCACCTAACAATAGTGTCAAAGCCTTTTCTATGGTTTCTTGAATTGAAACTGCATTCGGCTGTTTTTGCCAACCATGGTATTTTTGCCCGTTATAAGAAAGTTCAATAAAATATCTCAAAAACTTGTATTTTTATGCCAAACAAATATAATATAATTATACTTCAATATTTTTGATGAAAAAAATTCTATTAATTTCTGATACCCATAGTTTTATAGATGATAAAATTTTAAAGTATTGCCGTCAAGCGGATGAAGTTTGGCATGCTGGAGATATTGGCAGTCTAAAAGTAATTGATAAAATTAAACAAATCAAACCAGTTCGTGCTGTTTTTGGAAATATTGATGATAAATTAATTAGAGCTGATTTTCCACTAGATAATATTTTTACTATTGAAGGAGTAAGGGTTTGGATTACTCATATAGGAGGCTATCCTAACAATTATAATTACAGAATTAAAGAAGAAATCATAAAAAACCCTCCAAATCTATTTATATCTGGTCACTCACATATATTAAAAGTCCAATTTGATAAAAAATTAAATTTACTACACATGAATCCTGGTGCTGTTGGCAAATATGGTATACATAAAATAAGAACTATGTTAAGGTTTGAAATAGAAAATAAAAATATTAAAAAACTGGAAGTAATTGAAATAGAAAAAAGGGTTTAAACTTCTTGATTTTGAGGCATTTTTTCTTTATAAATTGGTACTGATATAAAAATACTGGTTCCTTCACCTCGTTTTGAATTAATATTAAAAACTCCTTTCATTACTTTTACTCGAGCTTCAATATGACTCAAACCTAAACCATCTTTTCTTCTTTCTTTTTTTACATCAAAACCTTTACCATCATCAATTATTTGAATTAGTAATTTATCACCATTTCTTGCTATTAAAGTAATTGAAGCATTTTTGGCATTACTGTGTTTGATAATATTATTTATTAATTCTTCAATAATATGATAAATCTTAATTTCAAATTTTTGACTATATCGTTTAATACCATTATCATCACTAATAAATGTCAATTCTGAATTAGAATATTTTTCACATATATCATTAACCGCAAATGCCAATCCAAATTTAAGCAAAACAGAAGATATAAGTGTATGTGAGAGATCTCTAATTTTTACTGATGCCTCAGCAACTATTTCTTGAGCTTTAGTAATTTCAGCAGGTACTTTTGAGTTCAATTGTGATTTTGAAGCTTGTAAATGCAAACTTGCTGAAGATAATAAAGCACTTACACTATCATGTAAAATTTCGGATATTTTTTTCCTTTCTTCTTCTTTAGCATCTATTGTTGCATTGATAATTCTGGTTTGTGAATCATTATGTAATTGTTCTAATTTATTTTGCTGTTTTAATTTATAATTTTTATAAAAAATAAAAGTTAAAATAAAAAATGTTAAAGTTAAAAGTGCCAAACCTATAAATAGAAACTGTGCTCTTAAAGCTTTGTTTTTTTCAATTTCTGTCTTTTGTTCTTCTTTAACCAAAGTAAATTTAGCATCAACCTCTGCTATATTTTTATTTATAGTGCTTTTTTGAATCTCTTGACTTAAATCTTTATACTTCACTAAATAATAATAAGCTTTATTAAAATTTTGTAATGAATCATACGAAACAGATAAATTATCATAGA
>JAUWLK010000277.1 GCA_030613745.1 Flavobacteriaceae bacterium
TTGATAGGTTCCGCCATGCTTTTGAGTAATATTTTTTAAAGCTCTTGAAGAGGAAAGATTTGAAACAGTATTACCAGTTGTTTTAGACAAAACATAATCCGCACAAGCAACTAAAGTATATTCTTCACCAAACATGGTTCCATCCTCATTTACAATTGCTAATCTATCTACATCAGGGTCAACAACTATACCTAAATGAGCTTTTTCTTTTACAACCAACTTTGAAATATCGGTTAAATGCTCGGCTAATGGTTCAGGATTATGTGGAAACTCACCATTTGGTTCACAATATAATTCTATACACTCTACTCCTAATTTTTTCAATAAATTTGGAATTGCAATTCCACCAGTTGAATTTACAGCGTCAACAACAACTTTAAATTTAGCTTTCTTAATAGCTTCAATATCAACCAAATCAAGTTTTAATACTTCATCAATATGTTTATTGATATAATTTTTTTTCTTTTTATAAGTGCCTAAATTATTAACTTCTGCATAATTAAAGTCTGCTTTTGAAGCTATATTTAAAATTTCACTTCCATCATCAGCATTTAAAAATTCACCTTTTTCATTTAATAATTTTAAAGCATTCCATTGTTTAGGATTATGTGAAGCAGTAATAATTATTCCACCATCAGCATTTTCAAGGGCTACAGCAATTTCAACCGTAGGTGTTGTTGATAAGCCTAAATCAGTAACATTTATTCCTAAGCCAACCAAAGTATTTGACACCAAACTGGATACCATTTTTCCTGAAATACGTGCATCTCTACCTATTATTACAGTTAACTTTTCTTTATTTTTATTGCGATTGATAAGCCAAATACCATAAGCAGAAGCAAATTTTACTGTATCAAGCGGAGTTAAGTTATCATTTATTTTACCGCCTATGGTGCCTCTTATTCCTGAGATAGATTTTATTAAAGTCATTTGATATTTTGTTTGGAGCAAATATACCGTTTTTGATTATTTTAAAGACAAAATATTTCTATAAGTGAAAATTCAATTTTATTTACATTAAAATTGATATTTTACTGGTAAGAAAGATTAATTCTGAAGAAAGCCAAAAGGTATTAAACATAAGATCCCACATAGTACTGAAACAAGTTTAGTTCAAAAAGGGGTTAGTTTGAATAGCTAAAAACTAATTTTAATTTTTCAGAGTTTTATTAATAAAAAAACCGCTCAAATCCCGTTATTATCAAGATTTGAGCGGTTAACTTTTAAGATAAATAAAATAGATTATTTGTTATCTGCCTCCATTTTCTTTTTCAAGGCAGCAAGACCAGAAATATCACCTAGCGTAGTTTTTTCAGCAGAATCTGCTTTTTTCTTTGCCATTTTGATATTTTTTTCTTCTTGAGCTTTAAAAATAGCTGTGTGAGAAATAACTAATCTTCTATACTCTTTATTAAATTCTAAAACTTTAAAATCGTAAGATTCTCCTTTAGATATTTTAGATTTATCTTCTTTTTCCATGTGGCGTCCAGGAACAAATGCTTCAACACCATCATCGAAAGTAACTATTGCACCTTTATCAGTAATCTCTTTTACAATTCCTTTATGGATAGAATCAATAGTATAAGTTTCTTCATGCTTATCCCATGGATTTTCAGTAGTTTGTTTATGACCAAGGTTTAATTTACGTCCTTCAACATCTAATTCAAGAACTTCAACTTCTAATTTATCACCTACTTTTACAAAATCTGATGGATGTTTAATTTTCTTAGTCCAAGACAAATCAGAAATATAAACTAAACCGTCTATACCTTCTTCAAGTTCAACAAAAACACCAAAATTAGTATAGTTTCTAACAGTACCAGTATGTTTTGAACCTACTGGATATTTTTTAGTAATATCTGACCATGGGTCTGGTTGTAATTGTTTGATACCCATTGACATTTTTCTGTCTTCACGATCTAATGTTAAGATTACAGCTTCCACTTCATCACCAACTTTAACAAAATCTTGAGCTGAACGCAAATGTGTTGACCATGACATTTCTGAAACATGAATTAATCCTTCCACACCTTTACTTACTTCAATAAATGCTCCATAATCAGCAATAATTGCAACTTTACCTTTTACTTTATCACCTACTTTTAAATTTTCATCTAAAGCATCCCATGGATGTTTGCTTAATTGTTTTAAACCTAATTGAATTCTAGTTTTCTCATCATCAAAATCTAAGATTACCACATTCAATTTTTGGTCTAATTCTACAATTTCACTTGGGTGATTAATTCTACTCCAAGATAAATCAGTAATATGAACTAATCCATCAACTCCACCAAGGTCAACAAAAACACCATAAGAAGTTATATTTTTAACAACTCCTTCCAATACTTGCCCTTTTTCTAATTGACTGATGATTTCTTTTTTCTGTTCAGCTAAATCGGCCTCGATTAGCGCTTTATGAGAAACTACAATATTTTTGAATTCATGGTTAATTTTAACAACTTTGAATTCCATATTTTTATCAACAAACTGGTCATAATCTCTAATAGGTTTTACATCAATTTGCGAACCAGGTAAGAATGCTTCAATACCAAACACATCTACAATCATACCACCTTTGGTTCTACATTTCACGTAGCCGGTAACAATTTCTTGAGTTTCGTGAGCTTTGTTTACTCTCTCCCAAGCTTTAATAACTCTAGCTTTTCTGTGCGATAAAACCAATTGACCTGTACTATCTTCTAGTTTATCTACTTTAACTTCAACAGTATCACCAACTTTTAAATTTGGATTATATCTGAATTCATTTAATGAAATGACACCTTCAGATTTTGAATTGATATCAATAATAGCTTCTCTATCGGTAAGTCTAACTACTATACCATCAATAACTTGACGTTCTTCAACAAAACCAACTGTATTTTCAAGAGCTTTTTCAAACTCATCTAATTTATTTTGATCTATAGTTTCAATACCTTCTTCATATTTTTTCCAATCAAAATCATCTAAAAATTCTTGGGTATTTTCTTTTAAGTCAAAAGTAGGTTTTTCTTCTACATCTTCTTCTTTCACTTCAACAACCTTTTTAGTTGCTTTTTTTATTTCTTTTTTAACCTTTGGAGTTTCTTCTTTTACTTCTTCTTTAACTTTAGAAGTTTCCTTTTTTACTGTAGGAGCTACTTCTTTAGCTTCTGGAGTTTCTTTTACTTCTTTTTTAACTTTCTCCTTAGTTTTAGGAGCTTTTTCATCAATAACATCATATTTTGATTCTGCACCTAATTCTTTAACTAAAAGGTAATAAAAAATAGCTCTGTATTTCTTTTTATTTCCGGTTCCCATTTTTTCACACACAGTTTGAATTGCTGTATCCAAATTTTCAC
>JAUWLK010000258.1 GCA_030613745.1 Flavobacteriaceae bacterium
AAAAAGGATAATATTCCATATGTCGGATTTGTTTTTATTGGATTGATAAAAGTAGAAAATGAACCTTATGTAATAGAATATAATGTTAGAATGGGTGATCCTGAAACCGAAGTAGTTATTCCAAGAATTAAATCAGATTTGGTAGATTTATTTATTGCTACTGCTGAAAAAAAATTAGGAGAGTTTAAAATAGAAATTGACGAACGTTCTGCAACTACTGTAATGTTAGTCTCTGGAGGATATCCTGAAAGTTATGAAAAAGATAAAGAAATTACGGGTTTAGATAAAGTAGAAAAATCAATTATTTTTCATGCAGGAACTACTTTAAAAGATAATAAAGTCATAACTAATGGAGGTAGAGTATTAGCCATTACTTCTTTTGGAAATAATTTTAAGGAAGCGTTAGCACAATCATATAAAAATATTGATAAAATCAAATTTGATAAAATGAATTATCGAAAAGATATTGGGTTTGATTTATAAAAGAAGCAAGGAGTAAAAAAGAGTAAGCAGTATTTTTTCCTAATGCCTAATTTCACTAATAATAAAAAAATTATAATTGCTCCATTAAACTGGGGTTTGGGTCATGCTACCCGATGTATTCCTATTATTAATGCTTTGTTAAAAGAGAATTTTGAGCCTATTATTGCAAGCGATGGAGATGCTTTAAAATTGCTTCAAAAAGAATTTCCTGAACTAAAAAACTTTGAATTACCTTCCTATAGTATTCAATATACAAAAAAAGGAGAAAATTTAAAATACCGATTATTATTTGATAGCCCTAAAATTTTAAAGGCAATAAAAGAAGAGAAAAAAAACATTGCAAAAATTATTGAGGAAGAAGATGTATCAGGAATAATTTCAGACAATCGTTTTGGAGTTAGATCAAAAAAAATACCGTCTGTTTATCTCACACATCAAATTAATGTTTTATCTGGAAGCACTACATTTTTCACAACCAAGTTTCATCAAAAAATTATTTCAAAATTTGATGAATGTTGGGTGCCAGATTATGAAGATTCAGCTAATTTAGCAGGTGACTTATCACATTTTGACAAATTAAATCTTAATATAAAATACATTGGACCAATTAGTAGATTTACTTATCGGAACGTTTCTAAAAAATATGATTTATTGGTATTATTATCCGGACCAGAGCCACAGAGAAGTATTTTAGAAGAAAAGCTTTTAAAAGAATTAAAAAGCTACAATAAAAAAGTGTTATTTATACGGGGAGCTATTTCTGATAAAGAAAAACTTTCAATGAGGAATAAGAATATTGAGATTGTCAATTTTATGTTACAAAATGAATTACGATTGGCTATTAATGAAAGTGAAATTATTTTAGCAAGATCAGGTTATTCTACCATTATGGATTTAGAAAAGTTAAATGCGAAAGCTTTTTTTATACCAACTCCGGGGCAATTTGAACAAGAGTATTTAGCAATGTATTTAAAGCAAAAAAGAATTGCTCCATTTTCTGATCAAATTCTTTTTAATATTAAAATGTTGAATGAAATAAATTATTTTTCTGGTTTTTCCAATAAAAAAACACCAAACAAAGTTAATTTTAAATCCTTATTTGATGTTTTTGTATGATTTTTGAGATAATTTAATAAACAGCTAAACTAGTATCTTTAAGATTCTTTACTTCAATTATTTTATTTAAACCATATTTAATTTGTTTAACTTTACCATCATTTAATACCAACCACGTTCCTGTTTTTTGACCGTTTTGGTAGAACGCAATAGTTGTTTTATTACCAGATTTATCATAAGAAATCCACTTACTGTGTAATTTTTCCTCTTTAAAAAATCCTTGTTGCTTTACTTCACCTGTTTCATAAAAATATGTTGCCTTAACCAAGCCACCTTCTTTTTCAAATTTTGGTTTTATTTCTTGAGCAAAAGAAATGCTTACAATAAATAGCATGAATAATGTAATTTTTATTTTTTTCATAGGATTTAATTTTAAATATAATTTAAATTTCTAGAGAATTTTTATCTTTATCAAAGATACATTTAATTAAATTACTTTGTTAATGGTAAATGAGAATGAAGAACTATCACCAAATTTACTATCAACAAAAATTAGTTGATTATGAGCTTCAATTATATGTTTTACAATTGAAAGTCCAAGCCCTGATCCACCACCTTCTCTGGAACGACTTTTATCAACACGATAAAAACGTTCAAATAATCGAGAAAGGTTTTTATTTTTAATTCCAATACCATTATCTGATACTTTTATTATAAACTTATTTTTAGAAAATAATTTTACACCAACAGTTGTAATACCATTATCTTTCCCATAACTTATTGAGTTGACAATAAGATTTATTAAAACCTGTTCGATTCGCTCAATATCAGCATTAACTAATAATGGAAATTCATAAGCCTTATCAAACATCAAGGTAATTTTCCGTTTTGCGGCTTTGATTTCTAAAATATCAAAAACATCAGAAATAAGTTTAATAATATTAAAAGTCTCATAATCTAATTTCATTCCCGATTCTAAGTTAGCAATCATATCAAGATCCTTAACAATAAAGTTTAGGCGTTCAATACTTTTATTTGCTCTTTCTAAATATTTCTTTCGCAATTTTTTATCTTCAATCGAATTATCTAAAACAGTCAAAAGATAACCTTGAGCTGTAAAAAGCGGTGTTTTTAATTCATGAGAAACGTTTCCTAAAAATTCTTTTCTAAAATCTTCACGTGAATGCAATTTTTCAATTTCTTGATGTTTTATTTTAACAAATTCATTTATTTTTTTTAAAAATGATTCAAAATCAGGTTCTAGATTTTTTTTGTCTAAATTTATTTCATTTACAAAGGAAGAGGAATCGTAAATTTTTTGAATTTGTTTATTGATAAATCTATTTAATAGGTATTTGATACTTAAAAAGAGTAAAAGGAAAAGAATAAAAGTAAATATTAAAACTTTTTGAAAGTTAAAAGTTAAATCAAAGAGAAAAAAATATAAAGCTAATAAAGATACAAATACAATAAAAACTATAGATGATGTTTGTAATACAAATTTATGTAATTGTTTAAATTTCAAAATATTAAATAACAAATTTATAACCAACACCTTTTATAGTCTTGATACAATCATCTCCAATTTTTTCACGTAGTTTTCTTATATGTACATCAATGGTTCTTCCACCAACAACCACATCTCGTCCCCAAACACTATTTAAAATAATATCACGATTAAATACTTTATTTGGAGTACTAGCCAATAATGATAATAATTCAAACTCTTTTCGTGGTAATTCTATTTTGACTCCATTTTTTTCTACAAAATATTCATCTCTGTTAATGGTGATATTATCAAATTTAAGAATCCTTTTTTCTTCTTTTTTATCATTTTTTAAGCGCCTTAACAATGCTTTTACTTTACTTACTAATACTTTAGGTTTTACAGGTTTAGTGATATAATCATCTGCGCCAGCATCAAATCCGGCAACTTGTGAATAATCTTCCCCTCGTGCGGTAAAAAAAGCGATGATAACATTTTCTAAACCGTTTACGTCTCTTATTTTTTCACAAGCTTCTATGCCGTCCATTTTAGGCATCATTATATCTAATAGAATTAGGTGAGGCTTAAATGACTTTGCTTTTTCAATTGCTTCCAAACCGTTACAGGCCTTAAATATTTGATATCCTTCTTTTTGTAAATTGAATCCTACAATTTCCAAAATATCAGGCTCATCATCTACAAG
>JAUWLK010000071.1 GCA_030613745.1 Flavobacteriaceae bacterium
AAATACTATCGTCAAATGAGTGGTGGAGTTTTAGAAGCATTTGGTAAATTATTTTATAAAGATTTAAAAATATATCTATATCCTTTAAAGGATAATAAAACTGGTGAAATTATCAATAGTGATAATTTAAAAGTCCACCCACGTATGAAAGAGTTGTATAAATATTTTAAATACAATCGAAGAATTATTGATATTGATAAATTTGACCCAAACATTTTAGATATTTTCTCTCGTGAAATATTTAAAATGATAGCTAAGGGTGAAAAGAATTGGGAAGAAATGCTCCCTGAAGGTGTTTCAAAAATAATTAAAGATCAACGCTTATTTGGATATTCTAAACGTAAACACGAGATAAAAAATAAATAATATAAAAAGGATGGTTTTTAACCATCCTTATTTTTATAAATCTAAAATTTGAGAACTATGTAATTTGGTCTTAACTTTGGTGATTATGTCTTCAATATATCCTTTTTCATCAATAACAAAAGTTGTGCGATGAATTCCGTCATACTCTCTACCCATAAATTTTTTTGGTCCCCATACTTTATAAGCATTAATAATACTTTTTTCTTCATCAGCAATTAAAGAATATGGTAGTTCATTTTTATTTGCAAAGTTAAGTTGCCTCTTAATTGAATCAGCACTTACTCCTATAATTTCATAACCTTTACTTAAAAAAGTTTGGTAATTATCTCTTAAGTTACAAGCTTCCATAGTACATCCTGGAGTACTAGCTTTTGGGTAAAAAAATAAAACTACTTTTTTACCGAGGTAATTTGATAATTCTATTGTTTGCTCATTTTGATCAATGCCTTTAAAATCAGGAGCTTTATCTCCAATAATTAGTGTTGTCATAATTTGTATTTTTACTGCATAAAGTTAGTGAAAATGAATAAAAAAGAAAAGGTACAATTTGTTATAGATACTTTGCAAGAATTATATCCTAAAACTCCAATTCCTCTAAAACATAAAGACCCTTACACCCTATTAATAGCTGTATTACTTTCTGCACAAAGTACCGATGTACGAGTAAATATCATAACTCCAATTTTATTTGCTAAAGCAAATAACCCTTATGATATGATAAAACTTACAGTAGAAGAAATTAAAGATATAATAAAACCGGTAGGACTATCACCAATGAAATCAAAAGGTATTTATGGTTTGTCAAAAATGATAGTTGATAAACACAATGGAAAAGTACCTCAAAATTTTAAAGATCTGGAATCATTTCCTGCTGTTGGGCATAAAACAGCATCAGTAGTAATGAGTCAAGCTTTTGGTATACCTGCTTTTCCTGTTGATACTCACATACATCGATTGATGTATAGATGGAATTTAAGCTCTGGAAAAAATGTTGTACAAACCGAAAAAGATGCAAAAAGGCTATTTCCTAAAGAATTGTGGAATAAACTACACTTACAAATTATTTATTATGGAAGAGAATTTTCACCAGCAAGAGGCTGGGATCTAGAAAAAGATATAATTACAAAAACTATTGGTAGAAAAAATTTGATTTTATAATAAATAAAAAAGCTCTTAAATTTAAAATTTAAGAGCTTTTTCCGATTAATTCAAATGAAACATTAAGCTTTCTTTTTTAGTCTTGATCGCTTTTATCGATTTTGAATAATTTAACAAAAACGATATTGTTTCTGTCTTTGGATCAAGTTTTTCTTTGAAAAATCTTTCTGTGTAAAGTTTTGCCATAAATCTTTATTATTTTTAGGGATTTAATAAGATAACGCACAATACTTAGTTATATTGTTGAAAGATTCAAAAAAAATAATTTTATTTATTAGTTTGTTAAAATAATATTGTTTTTATCAATCATTTTTCTCAAATTTATCAATGCATAACGCATTCTTCCAAGTGCAGTATTAATACTTACCGAAGTTTGCTCAGATATCTCTTTAAAACTCATATCTTTAAAAATACGCATTATTAAAACCTCACGTTGATCTTCAGGAAGTTCATCAACTAATTTTCTAACATCTGCATGAATTTGATTCTTGATAATAGTATTTTCAGCACTTAAAGTATTATCACCTAATACTGAAAAGATATCAAATTCATCTGTATTTTGAAAAGTAGGCATTCTGTTCCCCTTTCTGAAGAAATCAATAATTAAATTATGTGCAATTCTCATTGTCCATGGTAAAAATTTACCTTCTTCATTATATTTACCTAATTTTAAAGTATTTATAACTTTAATAAAAGTATCCTGAAAGATATCATCAGCAACATCTCTATCTTGTACTTTTGAATAAATAAAACTGAAAATTCGTTGTTTATGGCGTAGAATAAGAATTTCTAAAGATCTTTCGTTACCATTAATGTAATTGTGAACTAAGACGCTATCGTCTAATTTTTGTGTATGCATAATTCCCCTTTTTTTAAATGAAGCTTTTTACTATTAAACTTCAAATTATTATTGTTATGAAAAAGTAGAACTATACTATAAGCAAAAATTTTAAATTAAGTTAGGGGAGACTAGTCTATTCTTTCTTTTAGTCTCGTGACAAATATAATGACATTATTTTTTAATAAACAAATATATTTTAACATTTTTTTAATATTTTTTTGTTTTTATGAATTCTTACAACCATTAATAGTGCTTATATTTGTAAAAATTATTTATAAAAAAATTAGTCATAAGTATTGAAAAATATAGATTTTAAAGATTTTATCCTAATCAAAGGAGCTGCTCTTCACAACCTCAAAAATATTGATGTAAAAATTCCTAGAAATAAGTTAGTTGTAATCACTGGTTTATCCGGATCTGGCAAATCAAGCCTTGCTTTTGACACTTTATATGCTGAAGGACAGCGCAGATATGTTGAAAGCTTGTCATCATATGCCCGACAATTTTTAGGAAAATTAAACAAACCTAAAGTAACATATATTAAAGGAATATCCCCAGCTATAGCCATTGAACAAAAAGTAAACAGTACTAACCCAAGATCAACTGTTGGTACATCAACTGAAATATATGATTATTTAAAATTACTTTATGCGCGTATAGGCACAACCTATTCTCCAACTTCTGGAAATATTGTAAAAAAAGATTCTGTCAATGATGTTATTAAATTTGTTCAAAAATTTAAAGAAAATACCAAATTATTGTTATTGGCACCTATTATCATAAATAAAGATAAAAAATTAGAAACTGTAATAAATATTTTAAAACAACAGGGATTTTCTAGAATAAAAGTAAACAAGCAAATCATTAGAATTGAAGAATTTAATTTTAAAACTCATAAAAATTTATATTTAGTAGTTGATAGAATTGTAGTGAAAAATGAGGAAGACTTTTATAATCGATTAGCTGATTCAGTACAAGCTGCATTTTATGAAGGTAAAGGAACATGTGTTATTGAAAATTTAACAAATAACAAATTAAAAGAATTTAGTAATAAATTTGAATTAGATGGGATTACTTTTTTAGAACCAAATGTACATTTATTCAGTTTTAACAATCCTTATGGATCTTGTCCCACTTGCGAAGGATATGGTAATATTATAGGAATAGATGAGGATTTAGTAATTCCAAACACTTCACTTTCTATATTCGAAAATGCTATTTTACCTTGGAAAACCGATTCATTCAAAAACTATAAAGAAGATCTTATCATAAATGCTTACAAATTTGATTTCCCAATTCACAAACCATATTACCAACTAACTACCGAACAAAAACAATTACTTTGGAATGGAAATAAATATTTTAAAGGATTACACAAATTCTTTAAACGTCTTGAAGAAAAGAGTTATAAAATTCAATTTCGAGTGATGCTATCTCGCTATCGCGGTAAAACGAAATGTACTACCTGTAATGGAAAACGTTTACGAAAGGAAGCTTCTTATGTAAAAATAAATAAAAAAAGTATTATAGATTTGGTTGAACTCCCTATTGATGAAGTCATTATTTTTTTTAAAAATTTATCTTTAAATAATTACCAACAAACAATAGCCAAAAGACTTTTAATTGAAATAATAAACCGCTTACAATTTTTAAATAATGTTGGTCTAAATTATCTCACATTGAATCGTAGGTCAAATACTTTATCAGGCGGAGAAAGCCAACGTATCAATTTAGCAACATCGCTAGGTAGTAGCTTAGTAGGATCCATGTATATTTTAGATGAACCAAGTATAGGTTTACATTCAAGAGACACCGAAAAATTAATTAAAGTTTTAAAAAATTTACGTGATTTAGGCAATACAGTAATAGTAGTTGAACACGATGAAGACATTATGAAAGTTGCTGACTATATTATCGATATCGGTCCGGAAGCAGGCACACATGGAGGCGAATTGGTTGCTGAAGGAAAATTTGATGAAATCTTAAAATCAGATTCTTTAACCGCTAAATATTTAAATGGAAAATTAAAAATTGAAGTTCCTACATCTCGGAGAACCTCAAGTAATTACATAGAAATCATTGGAGCTCGTGAACATAATTTAAAAAATATCAATGTAAAAATTCCTTTAAACACTTTAACGGTTATTACCGGAGTTTCCGGTAGTGGAAAAAGCACCTTAATAAGAGATATTTTATATCCGGTATTACAAAAAAAATTAAATAATTATGGTGAAAAGGCAGGGCAGTATACAGAAATCAAAGGAAATTTTGAAACTATTAAAAATATTGAATTTGTAGATCAAAATCCTATTGGCAGATCAAGCAGATCCAATCCTGTAACTTATATTAAAGCTTATGATGATATTAGAGCTTTATTTGCAAATCAAAAATTATCCAATATTCGAGGATTTAAAGCCAAGCATTTTTCTTTTAATGTTGAGGGAGGTAGATGCGAAACTTGTAAAGGTGAAGGAGAAGTTACGATAGAAATGCAGTTTATGGCCGACGTTCATTTAGAGTGTGAAACTTGTAAAGGAAAACGCTTTAAAAAGAAGTATTGGAAGTTAATTTTGAAGGGAAATCCATTAATGATATTTTACAAACAACTGTTGATGAGGCAATTATATTTTTCAATGAATACGAACAATACAAAATTGTAAATAAATTAAACCCTTTACAAGAAGTTGGTTTGGGTTATGTTCAATTAGGACAAGCATCCTCTACTCTATCTGGTGGAGAGGCACAAAGAATTAAATTAGCTTCTTTTTTAGTAAAAGGATCAACACGTGACAAAACACTGTTTATTTTTGATGAACCCACAACTGGTTTACACTTTCATGATATCAAAAAATTATTAACTTCTTTTGATGCCTTAATAGAAAAAGGACACAGTATTATTGTAATTGAGCACAATCTTGAACTTATCAAATGTGCTGATTATATTATTGATTTAGGTTTAGAAGGTGGTAAAAAAGGTGGAGATATAATTGCACAAGGTACACCTGAAACATTGGTGAAGAATAATATTTCGTTTACTGCAAAATACTTAAAAGAAAAAATATAGGTTCAAAAATTCGTAATACTTTCATTTTGTGACTACTAAAAAATATAATTTTAACAAATTATTATTATTGATTCTATTTGTCAAATTGAATAAATAATCTACTTTAGCCAGTTAATAAAAAGGGTAAATACTTATTTCATTTATTATGATTAAAGTTTTACAATCCAATAATATATTTAATAAAATCAGTTAAAATTTTGATAATTAAAATATTAAAAACATGAAAAATAAACACACATTTCATATACCAGTTATGGGAATTGGTTTTACCATCGATACTCCATTAAAGGTTGCTCCATTTGGAATGGATTCTGTTATTTCTATAGTTGATGATGTACTTCTTGAAAAAATGAGAAAGATGTATTGTGAAAAAATAGAAATCCCATACAAAGCAATAACTGAAAAATTTGAAGATTTTAGAGCAAAAAGAGTTACATCTTATTTAAATTTAATAAACGATTTAACAGAAACAAAATTTGAAGAATTGAAAAGTGCCACTACCGAGAAAGGTAATCAAATTAAAGATTATTTCAATATGTTGCCCAACAGTGATAGCTTAAAACAAGAATTCAAAAAATTAACAGCAAATAATTTTAATTTAACAGAAATTAAAAGCTGGTTAAATGACAACTTATCAATGGGTAGTATTGATGTAAATATCATGACAAAACTTGATAAGGCAAATTATATCAAAGGTGAAAAATTATCATCTGAATTCAATGATGCTCACGCGGCACTAAGAGGTTTTGCTAATAGTAAATTAAAATCTTCTCTGGTACTTTCTGCAGGAATGAATCCAAGATTATATGGTTATTTAGAACAATTTGATGATTTTTTTCCTAATGAAAATGGTGAAATTAAAAAGAAAATTGTTTTAAAAGTAAGTGATTATAGATCAGCGTTGATTCAAGGTAAATTTTTAGCTAAAAAAGGAATCTGGATCTCAGAATACAGAATTGAATCAGGGCTTAACTGTGGCGGACATGCATTTGCAACAGATGGTTATCTTATGGGGCCAATATTAGATGAATTTAAAAAGAATCGTAAAGAATTAATTCAATCTGTACAAGAAATTTTATTTAAATCACTCTTAGCTAAAGACAGAATAGTTCCAAAAAATGAATTATCAATGAAAATCACTGCCCAAGGTGGTGTTGGTACAACCGAAGAGCATGAATTTTTAATAAATCATTATCAAGTTGATTCTGTTGGTTGGGGAACTCCTTTTTTATTAGTTCCAGAAGCAACAACAGTTGATGATACAACAATAAATAAATTAATGGAAGCTAAAGAAGGTGATTTATATTTAAGTAATATTTCTCCTTTAGGGGTTCCATTTAACAGTCTTAAAGGTAATACTCAAGATATTGAAAAATTAGCTTTGGTTAACAAAGGAAGACCGGGTAGCTCATGTCCTAAAAAATATCTTGTTTCTAATACAGAATTTACTGATAAACCTATTTGTACAGCTTCACGTCAATACCAACATTTAAAATTAAAAGAATTAGACAAGAAGGAAGGTTTAGCACCAGGTGAATATCAAAATAAATTTGAAAAAATCATTGACAAATCATGTATTTGTGTAGGTTTAGGAAACTCTGCATTACTAGTAAATAATATAGATACAAAAACTGAAGGAGTTTCTGTTTGTCCAGGTCCAAATATGGCATATTTCTCAAGAAAAATAAGCTTAAAAGAAATGGTAGATCATATTTACGGTAGATCAAACGTTATCACAAGAACAGATCGCCCAAATATGTTTATCAAAGAATTAAATCTTTATATTGATTATTTTAAAAATAAAATTGAGGAAACGAGTGTTATCATGTCAAATAAACAAGAAAAATATTTAACAAATTTTTCAAAAAATCTGGAAGAAGGAATTAGCTATTATGAAAGCTTATTTAATAATATGAAAGGAATATATGAAGATACTAAATCTAATATTTTAAATGAGTTGAATACCAGTAAAAATGCTTTGCAAATTTTAAATTTAAAACTAGAAAATCTATCTTTTGATATGGCAATAGCACGTTAATAAACATACTAATTACAAATTTATATTGAAAACTCGAAAAGCTTAGCTTTTCGAGTTTTTTTATTTATCAGGTCTTTGTCAATCGAATTTGTTTTAATAAAAAAACATCCGCCTAAAGACAAATGTTTTCTATTTCTGGGTGGAAGACCGGTTTAATACTTGAACCGAGTATCTACTGTTGAGCCTTCAAAAAATAAAAAAAATGTAATACATAACTTTTTGTTCTTCAAAAATTTAATTCCGAGTAAACTCGATCAAAATTTCTCCAACAAAAAAACATCCGTCTTACAACGGATGTTTTTTATTTTTTGGGTGGAAGACCGGTTTCGAACCGGCGACCTCTAGAACCACAATCTAGCGCTCTAACCAACTGAGCTACAACCACCATATAATGTAGTTGAATTACCTTAGGGTAAATTCGGATGCAAATATAATCTATTTACTTATTTCTTCAAATAAAAAAATCTATTTTATTAATAAGTTTAAGCTCATTTTTATAAATCAAAAAAACAAGATTGATTATATTTGATTAAATCATTAACTTCGTCATGAAACTAGCTAAATAATCAAATAATTTTTAAATACTATACTTAAAATCATTCTTTAAAAGAAATTATGAAACTAATATTATATTTAATCAGCTTTGTATTTTTTATGTATTTGCATGTTGTCTTACAATCTTGTTCAAAAAATAACACTCCAATGAAGTCTGAACCAGTCCAGCTTTCTGACAATGAATTGTTAGATTTAGTGCAAAAACAAACTTTCAAGTATTTTTGGAATTTTTCACACACTACAAGTGGTATGGCTTTAGAAAGATCTAATGCTGATGCTTATGGAGGTGAAGCTCCTAATATTGTTACATCTGGCGGGAGTGGTTTTGGAATAATGGCAATTATTGTAGGAGTTGAAAGAAACTACATTACAAGAGAACAGGCTAATGAGCGTCTTCATAAGATCACAGATTTTTTATTAAATGGTGATCGATTTCATGGTGCTTTCCCACACTGGTATTATGGTGATACTGGAAAAGTAAGACCCTTTTTTACTGAAGATAATGGTGGAGATATTGTAGAAACTTCATTCATGATTCAAGGATTATTAACAGCACGACAATATTTTAATAGAGAGAATAATGATGAAATTTTATTACGAAATAAAATAAATCAACTATGGAATGAGGTAGATTGGGATTGGTATACAAATGGAGAAGATATTTTAACATGGCATTGGTCACCAAATTTTGAATGGACAATCAATCATCAAATAAAAGGATATAACGAAGCTCTTATCACTTATATTTTAGCAGCCTCATCAACAACACATCCTATAAATGAATCTGTATATCATAATGGTTGGGCTTCAGGTAACAATTTCAACAATGGTAATACATATTACCAAAAATGGAATTTATCTTTAGGTCCAGATTTTGGTGGGCCATTATTTTTTACACACTATTCTTTTTTAGGGCTAGATCCTAAAGAACTAAAAGATTCTTATACTGATTATTGGGAACAAAATGTCAATCACACTCTTATAAACAGGGAATATTGCATTGAAAATCCTAAAGAATTTATAGGTTATGGCAATAAAAGTTGGGGACTAACGGCAAGTGATAATCATCAAGGGTACTCTGCACATAGTCCAACAAATGATTTAGGAGTCATCTCTCCTACTGCTGCACTTTCATCATTTCCATATACTCCTGAATATTCAATGCAGGCATTAAGACATTTTTATTATGATTTTGATGGAAAATTATGGGGTGAATATGGTTTTTATGATGCTTTTAACCAAACAGAGAATTGGTATGCAGATAATTATTTAGCTATTGATCAAGGACCTATAATTATAATGATTGAAAATTATCGCACAGGATTATTGTGGAATTTATTTATGTCATGCCCTGAAATTAAGGAAGGGTTATCAAAATTAAATTTTTCTAGTCCACATTTAAATTAAATCAAACAATAAATATAAACAGATGAAATTAAAATATTTCGCATATATTCTATTGCTAACATTTTTTTATAATTGCTCAAATAAAACAAATAATGATGAATTTATCGAAAAGGTTACCGGTAGATATTTATATAATTCTGATGAAATAATTGAGATCTATTTTAAAGAGAGTGAGCTTTTTATGATGTGGAGAGGTGCAAAAAATATCAAACCTCTAAAAATAAATGATACTACATTTTATGTGAAAGAAATGAATGAGAAAATTCAATTTTTGATAAATCCTTCTAATCAACAAGAATACTTAGTTTTAGTTCCAAAAGAAGAAAAAAAATCTATTGTATATAATTATAGAAAGCTTGATGAAAATGAAAAAATTCCAAGTGAATATTTAATAAATAATGAATTTGATAAAGCATTAAATGCTTACTTAATTATTAAAGCAAAGGATTCACTAGATAGCTCAATAAATGAAAGTAATTTAAATTCACTTGGCTATAAAAAACTACGCAAGAAAGAATATGAATACGCTATCAATATTTTTAAAATAAATGTTGCTTTATATCCAAATAGCTCTAATGTTTACGATAGTTTGGGTGATGTTTTTATGAAAAATGGTGATACAGTTCAAGCTATAGTTAATTATAAAAAATCTTTAGTATTAGACTCAGGAAATGCAAGAGCTAAACGAAATATTAAAAAATTGGAAAATAAAGAATAAATATTTTTTAAATCAAATCATCTAAATTATCAACCGCAACATAACGCTCTACAGTAAATCCTTCAGCATAATCTGTACCTATAAGTCTGCCTAAATCTTTTGCTCGATAAGTTATACTTTCTAAAAAGTTTTTACTCGAAATTGGCGAAGATGGTTCTTTACTGGTAGGATCATGAAATTGTGAACTATACGCTTTTACAGCTTCCATTTTTTTACTTATAAAACCAGTCACATCTATAACAAAATCTGGCTCTAAATTATTCCATTGAATATAGTGATATACATGTTTTGGTCGCCAAGCATTTTGCTCTTTTCCATTTAAAGTAGTTTTAATTTTTCGTAATCCTGATAAAAAACAAGCATCACTTACTAATTGACTTCCTTTAGC
>JAUWLK010000232.1 GCA_030613745.1 Flavobacteriaceae bacterium
TTCATTTTTTTTATCACTATTGCATCATTTAAAACAAAAGGCATTTGCATCATAATATCACTTCGTGGTTTAAAATCACCATTTAAAATTTTAATTAAACTACTTGGTAAACAAATCAAAAGAAGCTTCAGTGAATTCTAATTCAGGTTTTTCATCTTTTGGGATAGTAAATAACCACCGTTTTTAACGGTGGTTATTTACTTTTTAATTATTGGATTGAAGTTTCCAAAGTATGGAAAAAAAGTTTAGTAATTTATTATTAAAAATGAAATAATCTTTACAAAGTATTAATATCTTAACAGGTTTTTTTATGGTTTAATTGGCTGCCCTCCTTTAAGATATTTATCTAAAAAAGTCAAAATTTGACCATAACCTTTAATCTCATTTTCTTTTTTTCTAAATCCATGTCCTTCATCTGGAAATAAAACATATTCAACAGGAATATTGTTTTTTCTCATGGCATTTACAATTTCATCAGATTCAACTTGAAGTACTCTTGGGTCATTAGCACCTTGTAAAACCATTACTGGATTTTTTACATTTTGTGCATGAAAAAGAGGAGATATCTCATATAGCCTAACTGAATCTTTGGTGTTTGGATCACCTAATTCAGTATATAAAGCTTTTTTAAAAGATTCCCAATGAGGAGGTATAGACTTTAAGGTTCTTAACCAGTTGGTAACCCCAAAAATATTGACTCCTACTTTAAATTCATCAGGAGTAAAAGTCATAGCTGCCATAGTCATATAGCCACCATAGCTTCCTCCAATAATTCCAATTTTATCGTTATCAATATAGTTTTGATCTTGTAGCCATTTTTTACCCCAAATACAATCTTTTAAATCTTTATCGCCGTGATTAAGGTCATCCATTTTATAAAAAGATTTACCATAACCACTACTTCCTCGATTGTTAACTGCTAATATGGCATAACCATGATTTACTAAAAATTGAATCAAAGAAAAGTATCCAACTCTACTTTGACCTCCCGGGCCACCATGAACCCAGACCAAAGCCGGTACTTTGTTTTCTTGTGTTGCAGCTAATGGTTTGTAATATATTGCAGGAATTTCTAATCCGTCAAAAGATTTAAATCTAACCACTTCAGCAGAAACCAAATTATTTGAGTCAAGTTCTGTACTCATTGTATTTGTTAATTGTTTCAACGATTTGGTTTCAAAATTATAAACATAAATATTATTTGATGATTTTGATGTACCAACAGTTAATCTCATTAACTTTTCACTTTCTGAGATATTAACGCCTTTGATATCACCATCTTGAATGTCAGGGAAATCAATATTTTTACCTGTAAGATTATCTTGTATGATTAAATTATTTTTTCCATCCTCATTAATTCCAATAATCCTGTATTTTTCATTCTCACTCAAATAACTATACATCACATCCCAATTGGTTTCAAAAATAACTTCTTTATTTCCGGTTGCTATTTCGTATTTAACCAAATACTTAAATTCTTTGCCAACATCAGTTATATAATAAAAATATTTATCGTTGTTGTTAAATCCAGAACCACTATACGATCCAGGTTCTTTTGAAATTTCTATCGTTTTATTATTTTTTCGATTCATTAAAAATAACTTATCCTCACTTGTAGTAATTGATTTTGAAATGCTAAAAATATTTTCATCATGAGAGATGTCTTCAATATTAAGACCTTCCAGGTTTTTATAAATCATTTTTGATTTCCAATCGGCTAGATTCATTTTATACATATCAAAATATTTAACATCTCTTTTGTTAGAAAAATAAAATAGAAATTTTTTATCTTCACTCCATCCTCCATAGATCGCTTTTACATTTTCTCCTGGAGTTAGATCTGTTGAACTTCCGTCTTCATTAAGTAAATAAATATGATTGTTTTCATCTCCGCCTTTATCGGCTGTATATAAAATTAGTTTAGTATCAGGTACTTCATCAATAGCAAAAAAGGATTCTTTTTCAGAAAAAGTGAGTTGTTTTTTTTGTCCACTTTCAATATCAATTTCAAAAACATTAAAAATTCCTGTTTCATTACTACTCACCAACAATTTTGTTTCATTATTATTAAAAGCACCACCATTTACTTTTTTATTTTTATAAAATTGCTCAATGCTGTATTGTGTAATCTCTTTAGGTTCAATTTTTTCTTCATTTTTAGATTCAGATTGTTTACAAGCTATTATGGATATAAACATTAATAGTAAAGTGAGTTTTTTCATTTTGATTTGTTTTTAGTAGTAATAAAATGGATATATTTTATAAATATATAAAAAATACAATAGATTGATGTTGAGACAGGCATTCTAGTTTAAGAAGAATTAAAAAATGTAAAAGCAAGAGCTATTAATAAATGTTTTTACACACAATTCAATTTTTGATTACATTCATACCCTGCCAGGAAATATTCAAATCATTATATAATTGATCTTCCATATTTTCTTTTGAATCAAAACGTTTATCTTCAGGAATTGGAGATACAAGAGAATCTAATTTATTTATAAAAAATACCTGACCAATTTTTAAATCAGCATGTTCGTTAGCACTAAATGCATGGCGTTTTTTAAGTGATATTGTGGCGTCCCATCTAAATAATTTAGGATACCATTTATCTTTATATTTTTGATAACTAACTGTATTTCTAAATTTTGGATTACTGATACTTAACCCTACAAGGAAAAATATTGGTTTTGCCATGATAGGAATTGAGAGGACACCTGAACCTTTAATTAAGGCAATGGCATAATCACCTTTACTAATTAATATTTTTCCATGGTCTTTGATTGATTCTATTTTACGTTTGGCTTTATAATGAATAGTAACCAACACTTCACCATTATAAGTTGTTTCTTCTCCAAAAGAATACTCGTATTTTTTGAAATGTTTTGGATTTAAAAAATTATTATTTGATGAACCATTTCTTATGTCAGCCATATTAATAATTGTTTCAGGACCGCCCATACTCATGTCTTTTTCCAAATCAAAATCTTCATCAAAATCTTCTCCTTTTTTAATGGATTTCTTTTTTTCTTTTTCAATCTTTTTATCTATCCAATCACGCATAAATTGAAATTTCTGTGGGTTATCAGCAGGTCTGTATAATAGTAATTGATGTTGATTTTTTACAGGTTTTTGATTTTCCTTTTTAACTGAATTTCCTATAAACGGATAATAAGTTTTGAAAACTGCCTCTTTTTTGCCAATTATTCTATCGTTCTCAATAAATTTTTCTCTATAATAAGCAATACTTTGATAAGGATCTTGCGGGTAATTTTGATCTATATTATCTAATGCTTTTTTGATATAATCTAATGGTGATAATTTACTTAAAATTACTTCATCTAAAATATTATCGGCAGATTGTAACTTTATTTTTAAAGAACCAGTGATATTTTTTAAAGGAATTAAATAAGGGTTAAATCCAATAAAACTTATGGAAAGTGTGTCATTTTGTTTTGATTTTGGAATGTAAAAATCAAATTCGCCATTTTCATTACTAATGGTTCCTATTGGATAATTAACTAAAGTAATTGATGCAAAAGGTAAAGGCTCATCATTTTCTATATTTACTATTGCTCCAGATACTACATTTTTGGTTTGGGCGAATAAGGAAATACTAAAAATTGAGTAGAAAATTAAGATACTTAATTTTATATGTTTCATTTTGATTTTAATGTTTCGACGAGTAAGGTTAGACAATGTTACAAAAAAGAATGAGGTTTGAAATTTTCAAACCTCATTCTTAATAAAAAATTAACATTTTTTAATTAGATTTTAACACTTTAAAAGTTCCTTGTTTTCCGTTTTCATCCTTTATTTTAATAAAGTAAATCGAAGTTACTAAATTACTAATATTTAAAGTTCAATTTTCAGGTTTAATATTTTTTAATCTTTGTCCGTAAATTATTAAATACTTCTACGTTATTTATTTTTAAATAAATATTATTAACGTTTTATCAGTAAATAATAATCATTTTCCAGTTTAAGATAACCTTGATCGTAAATATAAAAATATACATTCCCGGTTTTTGTAGTATAGATTGAAGTAAAATTATTAAAGTCAAAATTATTATCAATGAGTTTTGAACGTGTTATCTTAGTTTTTCCTGTAATATTTAATTCGGT
>JAUWLK010000324.1 GCA_030613745.1 Flavobacteriaceae bacterium
AGTTAAATCAAAAATTTGATATTGAGTATTTTACATTTGGAAAAGTATTAAAAAATACTACAAATTATACTTTTCAAGAAAGTCACACCAATTTATCACAAGCTTTAATTGGTTTAAATTCTTTCTCAAATCAGCAAATAGCACCTATAATTATTATAAGTGATGGCAATCAAACTTATGGAGGAGATTATAGGTATTACCAATCAAAACAAACCGTTTACCCTATAATAATTGGTGATACTATAAAGTTGGATGACCTTGAAATAACTCAAATAAATGTAAATTCTTATTCTTATTTACATAATAACTTCCCTGTAGAAGTCTTTATCCGCTATGTTGGGAATAAAAATTTCAATTCAAATTTTATAATTAAAGAAAATAACAAAGTAGTTTATAAGCAAAATATTAATTTTTCAAATGATAAAAAAAGTATTCATTTACAATTTTCTTTGCCTGCAAGTAGAGTAGGTAAGTATTTATTCAAATGCCAAGTAATTCCTTTTACAAAGGAAAAAAACACAACCAATAATTTTAAAAATTTTAGTGTAGATATCATTGATGAGCAATCTAAAGTAGCAATTGTTTATGATGTGTTACATCCGGATATTGGTATGTTAAAACGTTCTGTTGAAAGTAATAAACAGCGTAAAGTAAATTTAATAAATCTTAATTTACTAAATAATGAAATACCTGATATAGATGTTTTTATATTGTATCAGCCAAATAATAAGTTTAAAAGTATTTTTGAAAAATCAGGAACTTCAAATGAAAATTATTTTATCATTACAGGAAAGCAAACAGATTGGAATTTTTTAAATAATGTTCAAAATGCTTTTAAAAAGACAATATTATTAAAAACCGAAAAATATTACCCTGATTTTAATGAAAATTTTACTACTTTTCTTGTTGATGATATTGGTTTTTCTGATTTTTCTCCTTTGGAAGATATTTTTGGTCAAATAGATTTTTCAGTTCCCAATAAAACAATATTAACTAAAATTGTTGAAGGTTTTTCGACAGATAGCCCATTGTTATCAACTTTTACCAATTCCAATAGGAGAGGAGTTGTGCTATTTGGTGAGAATATTTGGAAATGGAGAGCTTTAAATTATCAATCTGAACAATCTTTTCAAAAATTTGATCAATTTTTAAATAGTATTTTGCAGTATCTTACAATTACAAAAAAAGAAAATCAATTAGAGTTAGATTATAATTCCTTTTATTATGGTGATGAACCAATAAAAATTACTGCAAAAAGTTATGATTCAAATTTTAACTTTGATACCAAAGCTGATCTTAAATTGATTATTGAAGGAAGTCAAAATACTTATCCTTTTTATTTAAGCGGAAATATTTTTACAATAAATTTAAATGACTTAAAAAGAGGTGATTATAGTTTTAAAGTAATTAATTCAGAAAATAGTAAACAGGTGAACGGTGCGTTTACTGTGGTAGAATATTCAATAGAACAAGAAAATTTACAAGCTAATATAAAAGATTTGCAAACTTTGGCTAATAATTCAAAAGGACAAATATATTATCCAAATCAAATAGATAACCTTTTTAGAACCTTAATCTCAAATCAAGATTTTAAAGCCATCCAAAAAGAAAAAATAAAAAAAATTTCTTTAATTGATTGGAAGTGGCTTTTAGGCTTAATTGTCTTATCTTTGACATCGGAATGGTTTATTAGAAAATATAGAGGATTAATTTAATTTACTATTTCAATTATTCAAATAATTTTTAATCATTAAATATAAAATTTTATGGCACAACAACCACAATTACAATTTCCTAAAGGCATGATACCTTTAGTGTTTATAGCTATTATAGCAATAATTTTTATTTCAAAATCAACTGTTACTATTGACGCTGGTGAGGCAGGTGTATTATGGAAACGATTTGCAGGCGGTGTAGTAACCGATAAACCACCATTGGGAGAAGGGTTTCATTTAGTGGCTCCTTGGAATACTGTAATAGTTTATGAAGTTCGTCAACAAGAACTTACAGAAAAAATGAAAGTATTATCTTCAAATGGTTTAGATATTCAATTGGAAGCTACTGCATGGTATCAACCAAAATCAGCTGAATTAGGACTTTTACATCAAACTAAAGGTCAAAATTATTTAGATCGTGTTTTAAAACCTGCTATTCGTTCAGCAACAAGAAGTGTTGTAGGTAGATATACTCCTGAGCAAATTTATTCTTCAAAAAGAGATGTAATTCAAGAAGAAATTTTTGAAGAAACTGTAAAAATTGTTGACAATCAGTATATTCAATTGAATGACGTATTGGTTCGTGATGTTACTCTTCCTACTGCAAT
>JAUWLK010000192.1 GCA_030613745.1 Flavobacteriaceae bacterium
AAAGAGACTTATTTGATCAATATAATCAGATTCAGAATCTGCAAATTCCCTTTGATAATATGTGAGATATCCTTTTACTACTACTTTTAAAAATTCCTTCTTTCCAGTATTCTGGATACTGGTATATTTTTCATTATACAAATGACTGCTTATATCTATCCATAAACTTTCAAACTCTCTATTTCCCTGCTTATAACCAAGAATTTGTTTGGGACTGTATTTTTTCTTTTTATGCTTCTTTTTGAAATATACTTTTTTGTAAAGCTTACCAAAAGGTGGTGGATTTCTATCTTTTACACGCCCCACAATTGTATCCTTATTATTTGTAATAATATATCCATCTTGATAATCTTTTTGTGAAAATACTAAAACAGGTAGCATCCATAACGCAATGAATAATACAAATGATTTGATACTTATTATGTGTTTCATATTTAATATTATATATTCCGAAAAATTGATTTTAATTTTTGGCATAAATTATCTGGTTGTCCATCCACCATCAATTAACATTATATCTCCTGTAATTAAAGAAGCTGCATCAGAAGCAAGAAATACAACAGCTCCAGCAACTTCCATAGGTTTTCCAATCCTTCCCAAAGGAATTCTATCCAATACACTTTGTCTAAAGTCCTTATCTTTTAACCACGGTTCAGTACCTGGTGTTTCAATAAAAGTTGGAGCAACAGCATTCACATTAATATTATATTTAGCCCATTCTGAGGCAAGATTCTTGGTCAGGTGATTTATACCAGCTTTTGTCATACAGTAAATCGACTCATCATCCAAAGCTATAAAACCAGCTTGAGAACTCATATTAATGATACTACCAAAACCTTGTTTGATCATTTTTTTACCTACTGCTTGTGCCGTAAAAAATGTACCCTTTAAATTCAGATTGATGGTGAGATCAAAATCTTCTTCTGTTACCTTTTCTGCTGGATTATCTGGTGCAACTCCTACATTATTCACAAGAATATCAATTTTTCCAAACTTCTTCATAACACTTTCTACTGAATCATTTATTTGTTGAAGACTCGAAACATCCATTTGTAATCGAATAACTTTCCTTCCCATTGCTTTGATTTCCTCCTCCAAATCTTTTGCAGAGTTAACATCTCTTAAACCCAAACCAATATCTGCTCCTGCATGTGCCAATGCCAAGGCACAAGCCTTACCAAGCCCTCTAGCTGCACCTGTGATAAGAGCAACCTTATTTGTTAAATCAAAATTTGGAAATTGTTGTTCAGATGTATACATATAATCATTATTTAAATTGTTAATCAAATTTTATATAAAAATATTATATTAAAAATTCATTGCGCATCAGTACATAAAAGTATTTTTAAAATTACATAAAATATTCTAATGGAAATTGGTTTAATCTAGAATTAGAAAATAAAAGGTATTAAACCTCAGGGCAAGCCCTGAACCCATAAATAGGAATCAACCCAAGGGTCGAGGTATTTAACCTAGATCCTGCTGAAAAAGCTGGATTAGTTCGACTAACTAATAATATTTAAAATCTGTTCTATATAAAAACACCTTTAAACCACTATAAAACAGAAGTTAAAAGAAGAACTGTTATGATTATAATTGTAATCGATGATATTCCAATTGGAAACCATACGGGTGCAATCCATGGACGAGGTATCAAAAAAAGAACATCGATTGTAGTTAATTTTGATGGCCATTTAATCAAAATGTAAAGTGAGAGATAATAAAACAGATCCCAAAAAGCAAATGTCCAAAGAAAAACAATAATTCTATCCAGCCAAGTTTCTCCAACCAAAAAAGCTAAAATAACTAGCATAACTATTGTAGCCACTTCTCTTGTTTGTTCAATAAAAATATATTGTTTGGAGAAATTTTTAAGTGATTCTATATTTGATTGTGAGTCATTAATTCCAAGTATCTTACGAAGGTAAACTACTACTACCCCTTCTAAATGAGCCATAGCAATGCCAAAAACAGCTAGCAATAAAAACTTTTCCATGTTTATTTATCTTTACATTTTAATCGAAATGCTATATAATCTCTTTAAATAAACCGTGTTCCTATCTGCAGATAGATTAAAGATATTATTTTAAAGTGTCTCTTTTAACCATTTATAAAATTCTCGCTGCCAAACCAATGAATTTTGATAGTTTAAAACCCAATGATTTTCTTCAGGAAAATATAACAATTTACTTTTTATTCCTTGTAATTGTGCTGCTTGAAATGCTTCCAAACCTTGCCCAATCGGAACACGATAATCCTTACCGCCCTGAATAATCAAAATTGGAGTATTCCATTTTTCTACATGTTCTACAGGATTGAAAAGGGTATAACTTTTTTGAGCCGCTTTATTATCTTTCTCCCAATAAGGGCCGCCTAGATCCCAATTCACAAAAAATAATTCTTCTGTAGTTCCGTACATACTTTTTTGATTAAAAATTCCATCATGAGAAATAAATGTTTTAAATCTGTTTTCATGAAAAGCAGCTAAATAAAATACCGAATATCCGCCGTAGCTCGCTCCTATACAACCAAGTCTATCCTTATCTACATAAGATTCCTTTGAAATATCATCAATTGCTGAAAGATAATCTTGCATATTTTGCCCGCCATAATCTTTGCTAATTTGCTCATTCCACTCCACTCCAAAACCAGGCATTCCTCTACGATTTGGTGCAATAATAATATAACCATTCGCAGCCATTAACTGAAAATTCCAACGATATGAATAAAATTGGCTCAATGCTCCTTGCGGACCTCCCTGACAATACAATAAAGTTGGATATTTCTTGTTCGAATCAAAATTAGGAGGATAAATTACCCAAGAAAGTAAATCTTTACCATCAGTTGCTTTTGTAATTCTTTTCTCAATTTTACCAAGAGTTAGTTTTTTATAAATAGCATCATTTGCATTTGTTAATTGAATCATGGTTCCATTTTTTAAATCAATGGTATAAAGCTCAGGAGCATGATTCATATCTCGGCGAGAAACGACCATTGTATTTTTATAATGTCCAACAATTCTATTTATATCAAACTGACCTTCTGTTATTTGTTTTGGCTGATTAGGTTTTGAAATTGAAATTTCGAATAAATGAACAGTTCCTAAAACAGGGGCATTAAAATAAATTTTATCTCCTTTATTATTCCAAATAAAACTATTTACAGTACCGTCCCAATTTTTAGTAAGATTGATATCTTTTCCATTTCTACGGACAATAATATCGTTTTTATCTGCTTCATAACCATCTCTTTTCATTTGCAACCAAGCTAAGTCTCCTTTTGAAGAGAATGATGGAGCTACATCATAACCTTTATTATATCCTGTAAGGTTCGTTGTTTTTTGTGTTTCCAAATTGTACTCATAAATATCAGTATTTGTGCTTACTGTGTATTCTGTTCCATAATATTTTTTGGCAACATAAAGCACTTTTTTACTATCAGGGCTCCAAATATAATCTTCCTCACCTCCAAAAGGTTGTTGCGGACAGTCATAAGGTTCATCTTTCATCAAATCAATTTTACCCTCTTTAGATTTTATAAACAAATGACTAAATGCTCCATCTTCCCAAGTATCCCAATGTCTGTAATTTAGAGACTCATATATTTTTACATTTGATTGAAGCACATCTTTATAGTAATCTTGACCTGTAACTTGTTTTATTTTTACATCTTTTGTATAAATTTCATATTTACCATCTGGTGACACCAATTTATTTTTAATAAGATTTTCATAGCTTTTTATCAACTTAGCTTCCCCTCCTTTTAAGGATAAAATATAAGTTTTTTTACTTTTACTGTTTATTTGTAAATCTACTTTTGATATACTATAAACCACACTTTCTAAATCATCAGTAAGTCCAACAGCAGAAACTCTATTAAGTGAAATAAGCTGTTCCGGAGTCATTACGTTTTGAGCAAACAAAACTGAAGTTAATCCAAAAAATAGGAAAAATAAATACATTTTTTTCATACATCTAATTTTTAATCATTATTTGATTACAAGTTAATTATAAAATTAAGAACCTATGAAACCACTACGTTCTCACAGTAAAAATTTTAAACAAAGTTATTAAATATCAAAATACTTCCACAAACAAATCTTCTTCTCTTTTATTAACCTAAGCAAAATTACTATTAGTTAGCTTTTACTAACTTAAAAAAATCAGAAGGTTCTAACTCGCATTCATCAATCATTTCAATGGCATAATCCAAAGTACCCAGATTTTTATCTACATTATTTGTACCCATACTAAATTTTACACCAGCAGTTTTTGCTCTTTTAATAAAAGTTGCTGAAGGAATTTTATATCGTGCATTGATCTCAATAGCTATATTATTGGTCACTGCAGCCTTGATTATTTTGTCCATACGATCAGTAGTCCATAAAACATCATATTCTGGCTGAAGTACATCTGGCAAAAATGTAGAATTTACATACAAATCTATGGGTTCATTTTCCATCACACCAACAATTTTACTTACCAGCTGATCCATAAAATCATCTTTATCATCAACAAATACTTCATCAGGCATCCAAAGACGCATTCTTCTTCCCTTGGTATCTGTCCAGGTCATTGCATCTGTAAATACATAGTCAAATGTGCTGATATTTTCCTTGGAGAACATATTTACCCATTCTCTACCTTCGGCCTGCATAGCCAGCAATACTGGATAATCTTTATATTGGTTGTAGTTTTCCAAAAGTGTAGCATCATCTGTAATAGGAAATCCTACACCTGCATTGAATGCTACACCATAATCAATACCTGTTTTTTTAGAATGGTCTAACAATTCTTCCATGGTCAGTCCTCCTTTTAAATGCGCATGATAATCAACAATTTCATAGCCAGCTTCTTTTAACTTAGCTATTTTCTTAATCATAGGGCTTAGAGGAGTGACTTGTTTATCTTCCGTTGCTGTTTTTTCAGTTTTGAGATTACATCCAAAAATCAAAAAAGCAGTAACGATGGTTATAAAAAAAGTAGTTTTTTTCATGGGTCAAAAATTTAAAGAATATTTTACAAATATACCTATTTTAGATAAGTTCTGTTTTGCTTAGAGATAGTGCTTTTTCCTAAGATTAACATCCGTTTA
>JAUWLK010000105.1 GCA_030613745.1 Flavobacteriaceae bacterium
CTCCAGGCCCTTCTACTGATAAGGGTGTGTTGGCATCGGTATTTATGGGTTTGGCAATATCTCCTGATAATCAAACAATTTATGTTGCAGGAGGTCAAGAGAATAAAATATATTTATTTGATGTTAATTCTGGTAAGAAAAAAGGAGCTATAGATTGTTCTTTTATATCAGAAGATGCGGATTATACTCATGGGTACATTGGGGATCTTATTTTGTCTAAAGATGGAAAAACAATTTATGCTGTAGATCAGATAGGATTTAGAATGGTTATTATTGATACAGAAACAAAAACACTTAAACATTCAATTCCTGTAGGAAGATATCCATTTGGGATTTGCCTTTCCCCTGATGAAAAAAAGGTTTATGTAGCTAATGTTGGGATGTTTGCATATAATATAATTAAGGATGGTTCAGGTGATAAATCAAAAATAAAACCAATTGATTTTCCTGCTTTTGCTTATGGTTCAAAAGAGATGATAGAAGGAATAAAAAATGACACCATTTCAATTCCCGGTTTAGGTGAATTAAATGCAATTGAAGCTTTTTCAGTATTTGCTATTGATCTTGAATATTCGTCAAACCCAAAAGTTGTTGCTAAAATTAAAACAGGTCATTTGGTTGGAGCTTTAGTTGAAGATATTCCGGCAGTTGGAGGATCTAGTCCTAACTCAATTGTTGCGACCGATGAATTTATTTTTGTTAGTAATGGTACTAATGATAATATTTCTGTTATTTCTATAGAAAAAGATACGGTAGTCAATACAATTTATCTCAAACCAGATGATAGAATAAGGCAGTTTCGTGGTGTTATTCCTTTTGGTTTGGCAATAAGCCCTGACCAAAAAAGATTGTATGTAGCTGAATCAGGAATAAATGCTGTGGCTGTTATCAATGTGGCAGATTTCAAAGTCATGGGACATATTCCAACAGGTTGGTTTCCATCAAAAATTAAGGTAAGTAATGATGGAAAAAAATTAATAATTGCCAATGCAAAAGGTTATGGTAGTGGACCTAATGGAGGTGTAGATTTTGAGAAAGGATCAGAGGGAAGTTATATAGGTTCTTTAATGAAAGGATCAGTTCAAATTGTTGAAATACCAAATGATGAAAAACTTAAAGAAATGACAGAACAAGTTATTTCGAATAATTTTAAATTTACGAAAACTGATAATCCAATTTTTGAAAGTAGAAAAAATAATCCCATTCCACTATTCCCTGGAGAAAAAGAGAGTCCAATCAAGCATATTGTCTTTATTTCTAAGGAAAACAGAACTTATGATGAAATTTTTGGGCAAATTGAAAAAGGAAATGGTGACTCCTCACTTGCACGTTATGGTAAAAGATCAACATTTTTTAATAAAAAGAAGACAGATTCAGTTATAAATACAACTGTTATGCCTAATCATTTAGCCCTTGCCAAACAGTTTGCTTTTTCAGATAATTTTTATGTGGATTCCGATGTTTCGGCTGATGGTCATCGCTGGTTGGTAAATACATATCCTAATGAATGGTGTGAAACATCAACAGCAGCGAGTTATGGTGGAAATAGAAATTATAAAGATAACTCAAATGCTCCAGGTGTTTTTGCCATGAATGGGGCGGCAGGAGCAATTTTCCCTGAAGATTATAATGAGGCAGGTTCTATGTGGGATCATTTAGAACGCAATAAAGTAAGTTTTTATAATTTTGGATTTAGTGTGATGTTTGAACCAGCACTATATAAAGCTGAATATAAATATACCGGTATTAGGCAGTATATTAATTACCCAATGCCACAGCCTCTTTTTGAACGAACTTCTAAAGTATATCCGACCTATAATATGGCAATTCCTGATCAATTTAGAATTGATCAGTTTATTAAAGAATTTGATACGAAATGGATCAAAGGGAAAGATATTATGCCAGAATTTATTACGGTGATTATTCCTAACGATCATGGTGCAAGTGATCGTCCTGATGCCGGATATCCTTTCAGGGAAAGCTATATGGCCGATAATGACTTAGCAGTAGGACGTATTGTTGAATATTTATCACGTACTCCTTATTGGAAGGATATGTTGATCGTGATAACAGAAGATGATGCGCAAAATGGCGTAGACCATATTGATGCACATCGTAGTATTCTTATGCTTATTTCACCTTGGGTAAAAAGAGATTATGTAAGCCATGTACATTATAGTTTTGGTAGCTTATTTAAATCATTCTGGAATATTTTGGGATTACCTTATTTAAATCAATATGATGCTGCAGCAAATGATTTATTTGATTTTTTTACAAATACTCCTAATTATTCACCATATAATGCTTTATCTGTAGATAGTAGGATTTTTAATCCTCAAAAGGCTCTCGATCCTTTTGATGAAAAATTTGATTGGAAAGCTATAAATGAGTCACCACAAATTGATAATGTGGAAGATATGTTTCGTGAAAGCAAAGAGCAAGATAAATATCGTTTAGAGAATAGAGAAAAGAATAAATAATTTATTCAAAACCTAGGTGTTATAATGAAAATTATTATTGAGACAGAACGAACAATTTTACGAGAGTTCAATAAAGATGATTTTCAGGCTGTATTTGATTTTGGTTCAAATAGAGAAGTGCAAAAATACACTGGAGATGATTTGTTAAAGTCTTTAGAACAGGCAAAAAAAAATTATTAATGACATATGTTTTTCTGATTATAAAAAATATGGTTATGGAAGATGGGCTGTTATTTACAAACCAGAGAATAGGATTATAGGTTTTGCGGGATTAAAATATTTACCTGAATTAGATCAAACTGACATTGGATTTAGATTTTTGCCAAAATATTGGGGAAAAGGAATAGCTACTGAAGTATCTAAAGAGATTATTAAATATGGATTTGAAATATTGAATTTAGAAAAAATAATTGGTATCGCATTATCCAAAAATATAGGCTCTTGTAAAGTTTTAGAAAAAATAGGTCTTGAGCTTTATAAAATAGTTACATATGATAAAGATGATGCTATTAAATACAATTGGTATGTGCTTGAAAAAGAAAAATACAAAAGGCTCCACAGCAAACAACTTTAATATGCTTTTTGCTCATATATTGCCAGCATCAATTATTGCTTGGACTGAGAAAGAAGTATGAAATTTGTAACAATAATAATAATTATATTTGGATTTCAATTATTCTAATTTTAGTTTTACTTTTGCAGATGCAAAACAAAGTCCTTATTTTAGATTTCGGTTCACAGTTTACACAGCTTATAGCTAGAAGAGTTAGAGAACTCAATATTTACTGTGAAATTCATCCCTACAATAGTGAAAAGTTTGATATTGATAATTACTCAGCAGTAATTTTATCTGGTAGTCCATACTCTGTAAGAAGTGATCAGGTTCCACATCCAGATTTATCAAAGATAAAAGGAAAGAAACCATTACTAGGTATATGTTATGGAGCGCAATATTTGGTTCATTTTTTTGGTGGCAATGTTGGGTCTTCGAATTCAAGAGAATATGGCAGGGCAAACCTTTCTTTCGTAGATAACACCAATGAACTTTTTCATCATATTGAAAATAATTCCCAGGTTTGGATGAGTCACAGCGATACTATAATTGAAATGCCTGATAATTATAAGGTTATTGCAAGTACTGATGATGTAAAAAATGCGGCTTATAAAATTATAGATGAAGAAACTTATGCCATTCAGTTTCATCCTGAAGTTTACCATACAAAAGATGGTAAACAATTATTAGAAAACTTTTTAGTGCATATTGCGAAAGTAAAACAAGATTGGACACCAGATTCTTTTGTAGAATCTACTGTAAAAGCAATTCGTGAAAAGGTTGGAAATGATAAAGTTGTTTTAGGGCTTTCAGGAGGTGTTGATTCAACAGTTGCTGCCGTTTTATTGGATAAAGCGATAGGTAAAAATCTGTATTGTATTTTTGTAAATAATGGCTTGCTTCGTAAAAATGAATATGAAAATGTATTAGACCAATATGAGCATATGGGGCTTAATGTAAAGGGTGTTAATGCGTCTGATCGCTTTTTAGAAAAATTAAAAGGACTTTCTGATCCTGAAAAAAAGCGAAAAGCCATAGGAAATACTTTTATTGAAGTTTTTGATGATGAAGCACATTTAATTGAAGATGTAAAATGGTTAGCTCAGGGTACCATTTATCCTGATGTTATTGAATCAGTTTCTGTAACTGGAGGGCCTTCAGCAACTATTAAATCACATCATAATGTTGGTGGTTTACCCGATTATATGAAGCTAAAAATAGTAGAGCCTTTACGAATGATTTTTAAAGACGAGGTAAGAAGAGTAGGGAAGAGTATGGGAATTGATCCTGAATTATTAGGCCGCCACCCTTATCCGGGACCAGGATTGGGGATAAGAATTTTAGGAGATATTACAGCTGAAAAAGTTAGGATTTTACAAGAGGTTGATTTTATTTTTATTGAAGGGTTAAAAAAATGGAATTTATATAATGATGTATGGCAAGCAGGAGCAATGTTATTACCTGTAAATTCAGTAGGTGTTATGGGTGATGAACGTACTTATGAAAAAGTTGTTGCCTTACGTGCTGTGGAATCAACCGATGGTATGACTGCAGATTGGGTGGATCTACCTTATAAATTTTTACAAGAAACTTCTAATAAAATTATTAATGGTGTAAAAGGAGTAAATAGAGTTGTATATGATATTAGCTCTAAACCTCCTGCAACTATAGAGTGGGAGTAGTTAGGTTTAAAGTAAAAAGGTAAAAGAAGAAAGGAGAAAGAAGCATTTTGAGTAGTGTCAATAAAGAAGAATGAAAAGCCAATAACTAATATCCAAACATAGTAATACAAAATAACTATCTGTTTTTTTGTAATTTTGTCTTTCTAAAAAATAAGTAAATATTTATTTGAATTAAAATAACTTCAATTTTTATTAGTTATTAAATGTATAATTTGATTTTTAAATGAAAAATATTAGACTAATAATATTCTTACTTTTTATAGGGATATCTTCAATTTTTGCACAACAAAAAAAGTATATCACTTATAAAGTACTAGAAGGTGAAACTATTCTAAGTATTGCAAAAAAATTATCTGAAACGCCATATAATTTACTTAAATTAAATCCTGATATTGATAAGGATGTCAAAATAAATGATTTAATTATAATTCCAAATATAGATTATAATCCTTTACTGGATAATGAAAATGTTGATTTAAGTCCTGTTACCATAAAGGATATAGTAGTTGATAATTATATTTATCATGAAGTTTGGAATAAAGAAACACTTTATAGTATTCAAAAAAAATATAAAGTATCAAATGCTGAATTAAATAAACTAAATCCATTTTTATTGAATGAAGTTTTAAAACAAGGACAAGTTTTAAAAATTCCTTTACTTATTAATGAAACTGTAATTTCTTTAAAAGAAAAAAATACGCAACCTTACCTTGTAAAACCAAAAGAAACTAAATATAGTATAGCTCGTAATTTTGGTATTTCAATTTCATATTTAGAAGAGTTAAATCCAAAAATAAAAAAGAATGGATTACAAATAGATGATGTTATCATAGTTCCAAAAGAAAAATCAATTGAAAAATCAGATGCTGCTTTTACTGTTCATAAAGTAGAAAAATTAGAAACACTTTATAGTTTAAGCAATGAATTTCAAATTTCTCAAGAAGAACTACTTAATGCTAACCCTTTGTTAATTGAGGGTGTAAAAGAAGGGATGCTTATAAAAATCCCAAATAGACGTGAAGATAATAATGAAGTGTTTGTAGATGAGATTTTAGAAGATTTAAAACTAAAAATCGCTATGATGTTGCCATTTCAAACCAAACGTGATAGCCTAAATTTTGAAGATAGATTATTTAATATCACTACTGATTTTTATTTTGGGGCTTTGCTTGCAATTGATTCATTAAAAAATCAAGGATTATCAGTATATATGAAGGTTTATGATACTGAAAACAGTAAATATGTAAGTGATAAATTAAGTAAAAAAAGTGAATTTGAAAGTTTTGATGTTGTTATTGGGCCTATGTTTTTAAAAAATGTAAGAGCTGTTTCTGAAAATTTACAATTCAACAAAACTTTGATAGTTTCGCCAATATCATCTAAAGATCACTCTAAAATTAATAATGTCAATTTGGTACAGGAAGTACCGACTAAAGAACATTTGGCTTTAGAAATGTTACAGTATATCAAATCAAATTATTCCAATCAAAAATTAGTTATCATTACAGGAGAAGTTGATAAACCCAATACAAATTATAATGTTTTGATTAAAGAAATTAAAGCTTTGGATACCTTACAGAAAATTACATTTATAAAACCGGAAAAGGGATATATTAAACTAGATGTTTTTAAAAAAGCAATTGATAAAAATAGAGAAAATTGGATTTTATTGATAGGTAATGATAAGGTACTTGTAGCAGATGTTGTTAATAATTTAGGAGTATTGCCAATTGAAAATAATATTACTTTATTTGCTTTTCAAAAAGGCAAAAACTTTGATAAAATTGATAATAATTTTTTGGCAAGAGTTAATTTTTATTATCCTACTTCAACATATTTAAATGTAGAATCACAGGAGTTTATATATTTTAAAAATAAATTTAAAAAAACTTATTATACATATCCATCTAAATATGCAATTGAAGGTTTTGATATAACATATGATATATTAATGCGTTTGGCAACAAATACCGATTTAATTAACCAAGGCACTTCACAAAGGTTAGCTACTAAATATAATTTTATAGAAAATACTTCTGGGAGTATAATTAATCAAGGTGTTTTTATTATTAGGTATGAAGGATTAGAATTGAAAGTAGCTAAATAATGAGTTGATTTTATATCTTAGAATTAAATTGAAGATAACAAAGCCTGTAAATAAAATTTACAGGCTTTGTTTATTTATAAAATTATGGATTCAGTTATACACTTAAATTATTATTCAAACTAATTAATAATTATTTATTAACTTGGTAACTTTTATTACATAAGATAGAAACGGAAATAATTATTTTACTTATTTTATATTAGATAAGCTGGAGCCATATTTTAACTATTATTCTACTAAAATAAATAAATCTAAAGAATCTTAAAATATAGATTTGTTTTGAATAATAAATTTTAAAAATAGATTAGCAAATAAACTAATGAAGGAAATCAAAAATATATTTAATTTTTTCATAACATATTGTTTCCCTGATGTGTATATTATAATATTAATACTATTCACATCAAATATTTATAGTCAAAATACAATTGCAACTAATAATGTAAGAATCAAATATTTTACTTTGGAAGATGGACTTTCACAAGTGTCTAACAATGATCTTTTGAAGGATAAGTCAGGGTTTGTTTGGATTGCGACTGAAGATGGTTTAAATAGATTTGATGGTAAAGAGTTTAGATATTTTAAGCAAAGTGAGACAGATTCAACAACTATATCAGGAAATTCAATAAATAAATTATTGGAAGATAAAACTGGAAAAATATGGGTTGGTACAGTTGGAAACGGATTGAATTATTATGATAAAAATTTGGAGATATTTCATAGAATTAAACTTGAATACTCTCAAGACGAAAATGAAATAATTTCGGGTATCGCTGAGGATAAAAATGGAACAATATGGGTAGCTTCTCAAATATCTGGATTACATCGGTTGAAGCAATCCAAACAAAATAAATTTATTCAAAAAATTTATTTTCCCGATGAGTCTTTAACAGCATTGCATTATGGCTCTGATGAAAAGTTGTGGGTAGGTGATTTATCAGGTCGTGTATTTCAATTTGATCCTTTTAATGATCAGTTTTTAATAAAAGAACCACAATTAAACGTAAAAAGTCAAGTCAGGGCATTTTACATTACTGAACAATACTTATTTGTTGGGAGTAATAATGGCTTGTATATTTATGATTTACATAGTCATAATGTGCAACTATTTGAACTTGATAAAAAAGGGGATTTTTCAACCAAATTTGTTTCTGTTTTTAAAAAAGCAAGTGAAACTAGTGTGTGGATAGGAACAGGTAGTGGGCTTTATTTGCTAGATTGGAATAAAATGAAAGTTCTTCAGCGAATTGATTATTTTGAAAATAGTGATAAGGGCTTAAGTAACAGTACAGTATTGTCTATCTTAGAATTAGAAAATCAACAAATACTTGTAGGAACTGCGAAATATCTTAATTTACTAGATTTTTCATCTTCATATTTCAAAAACATTTCAAAAAATCAAAAAGGTTCTCATTTACTCAATGATAATATTGTTTTTTCAATTTATAAAGAAGGAAATGATTTATGGATTGGTACATCTGATGGAGGTTTAAATTTAATTAGAAATGCTGAAACATATTATTTTAGAGAAGATAAAAATAATGCTACAAGTATTTCGGGGATGGTTGTTAGAGCCATTGTCAAAGATGAAATTAATCAAAGATTATGGCTGGCAACTACGCGTGGATTAAGTATGATTGATTTGAATAATTTTGATCCTAAAAATCCAAAGTTTACTGTTTTTCATCATAATAATGAAGACTTGAATACTATTAGTGATGATTTTTTAAGGGATATAGTGCTAGATAAAAACAATAATTTATGGGGAGCAACAAATGGAAAAGGTATTTTTCGTCTGGAATTGTCCAAGAAAAATAAATTGAAAATTATAAGATTTAAAAATCAAAATGATAATTCAAATTCATTAAAAAATAACACAGTTCAATCTATTAGAGTCGATAAAGAAAACAATATTTGGATTGGAACTCAAGGAGGTCTAACAAAGCTTAGTTTTAATAGTACTAATTACAGTAATCCTGTTTTTACTAATTATTATAGAACTTTAGATCAAAAGAAACCACTTTCACACAATTCAGTT